>JANNYV010000078.1:0-3017 GCA_031410275.1 Bacteroidota bacterium | reverse complement strand
GATCGAAATAAATAGGATTGGGAGCAAATGATGCGCCGGCACTATGTTCAATTCCCTGATCAACAGGAAGGATAGAAACATATCCTGTATTTTTTAAACGGCCATTCCCCAAAAGGCTTTGAATACTTTTTAATGTTTGGGTATTGCGATTACTTGCTATCCAAATATCTTCTACTGTTTTTTTTGAAGGAGCATGCAACATATCTTTCGAAATGGATTCGCATTTGTGATCAAGATAGTAAGAAGCCTGATTGCCTAATAAATCGATAATTGCTTGATTTGCCATAATATTTTATTTGTTTAAAAAAGTAGGCAAAAGTAGGCAAAAAGCGTTCCAAAAAAACAAATGCGCTTAAAAAACATGGCATTAGGTAAAATTAATAAAATGATGACCATGGTCATAGTCCTTTTCTAAATAGGAAAGGAGTTGAGTGAATTGCTCAGGCTTATTTAAAAAATCTGTCTGTGTTGTATCTATAATCAGTGTCTTAAATTTATCTGATTTTATGAGTTGCAGATAAGCTCTTTGCAGGTCATTCAAATAATCATCTTCTATATTTTGCTCATAATCCCTGTTCCTTGTTTTAATATTTTGCTTAAGCTTATCGAGCGGCGCATGAAGATATATAATTAAATCTGGCTCAGGCAAATTAGGATAAATAATATCGAATAAAGTTTCATACAATTTATATTCATCTGCCGGCAAATTGACCATTGCAAACAATTTACTTTTAATAAATAAATAATCTGAAATAACATATTGATTAAACAGTTCTCTGGTGTTCAGCATTTCCCTTAATTGCTTGTAACGTTCCGCCAGAAAAGATAATTCAAGCGGGAAGGAATATCGTTTCCGGTCTTCATAAAACTTAGGCAGAAAAGGGTTATCGGCAAATTGCTCAAGAATGAGTTTTGCTTCAAAGTGTTTTTGTAAAAGCCCTGACAAGGTGGTTTTACCGGCGCCAATATTCCCTTCTATGGTGATGAATTTATAGTTCATTTTATTGAAAGGGCAAATATAGGTGCAGATTTTCGATGTTCGATGCCCGATGTTCGATGTTCGAAAATTTGTCTGAGTTCGAAACGCCTTAACTCATTAACGCCTTAACTCTCTAACATTCGCATTTGTCCTTTTAGAATTTTTTTTTACCTTTGCCCGACCACTTGTAATTTTTCAAAACATATTTATTCAACTCAAAGGGTCAAAGCAAAATTATAAAGCTATGGCAAAATATATATTTGTAACCGGTGGTGTTACGTCATCATTAGGCAAAGGAATAATTGCCGCCTCACTTGCGAAACTATTACAGGCAAGAGGTTTCAAGGTGACCATTCAAAAACTGGATCCTTATATTAATATTGACCCGGGCACATTAAATCCGTATGAACATGGAGAATGTTATGTTACAGATGATGGTGCCGAAACAGATTTAGATCTCGGACATTACGAACGTTTTTTAAGTACACCTACCTCGCAGGCGAACAATGTAACAACGGGTCGTATCTACCAAACTGTAATCAATAAAGAACGTGAAGGTGCTTATCTTGGAAAAACAGTGCAGGTGATTCCGCATATTACGGATGAAATAAAAAGAAGAATTACATTACTTGCTACTAAAAATGAGTATGATATTATTATCACTGAAATTGGTGGTACAGTAGGTGATATTGAAAGTTTACCGTATGTAGAAGCGATTCGTCAGCTTCAATGGGAAAATGGAAAAGAGAATGTGCTTGTTGTGCATTTAACATTAATCCCATATTTAAAAGCAGCCAAAGAATTAAAAACAAAACCAACCCAGCATTCAGTAAAATTGATGAATGAAAATGGATTGTCGCCCGATATTATTGTCTGTCGAACAGAAGAGCCTATTAATGGCGATATCAAACGAAAGATCGCCTTGTTTTGTAATGTTACGGTGGATGCCGTGATTGAAGCTGCAGATGCTGAAACAATTTACGATGTGCCTTTGCATATGATGCAAGAAAGTTTGGATGTGATTTGTTTGGAGAAACTCAAACTCGATTTACGTCATGAGCCTGATTTGAAAAACTGGAAGGAATTTCTTTTTAAATTAAAAAACCCAAAAGCTAAAGTGACAATTGGGTTGGTTGGAAAATATGTGGAGTTGCAGGATGCATACAAATCAATACTTGAAGCCTTTGTGCATGCAGGTGCTATGAACGAATGCAAAGTAGAAGTAAAAAATATTCATTCAGAATATTTAGATAAAGAAAATGTGAAATCAAGTTTAAGCGGATTAGATGGAATTTTAGTAGCCCCCGGATTTGGCAACAGAGGTATTGAAGGGAAGATAGAAGCCATTAAATATGCACGCGAAAATAATATTCCATTCTTTGGTATTTGTTTGGGTATGCAATGTTGTGTCATTGAATATGCACGTAATGTATTAGGCTATACGGGTGCGAATTCTACTGAGATGGATATTCATACAGCTTATCCGGTGATTGATATTATGGAGGATCAAAAAAATATTATTCAAATGGGTGGCACCATGCGACTTGGCGCCTATGATTGTGAAATTGATGTGCATTCAAAAGCCTATGAAATATATGGCAAACAATATATTTCTGAACGTCATCGTCACCGTTGGGAATTTAATAATTCGTTTATTGAACAATTTGAACAGGCAGGCATGAAGGCCATTGGAAAAAACCCTGAAACAGGGTTAGTAGAAATTGTTGAATTAGTAAATCATCCTTTTTATATCGGTGCACAGTTTCATCCTGAATTAAAATCAACAGTTGAAAATCCGCATCCTTTATTTGTGGCCTTTATTAATGCGGCCATGATACATAACGTGGAAAAAAAAAGTAAAGCAAGTTTGGAAGCAGGCTTGAATTAAGAAAAATTCCTTCCCATCAAATCATAGTGATCGAATAAATATTTATGATATTCTGTCTTTTAATTTATTATTTAATGAATCAATTTCCCAACTACTCAAGATTTTCCCTAGTTACTAAAAATATTCCCTAGTCGCTCAATTGTACTTTTT
>JANNYV010000077.1:0-2587 GCA_031410275.1 Bacteroidota bacterium | reverse complement strand
AAAATTATTTCTCACTCCAACGATACGTATCAATTTTCAATCCTAACAATCCTATAACTCTGTCTGTAACAGTGGCAGCAAGTTCTTCAAATGTTTTAGGCAAACTGTAAAAAGAAGGCGAGGCAGGACAAATAATACCACCAGCCTCTGTTACTGATTTCATATTTTGGATATGAATAAGATTATAGGGTGTATCACGTACCACACAAATTAATTTTCGCCTTTCTTTCATCATCACATCAGCAGCTCTTGTAATTAAGTTATCACTGATGCCATTTGCAATTCTTCCTAATGTGCCCATACTGCAAGGACAAACAACAAGGGCTTCATAACTGCTACTCCCACTCGCGAAGGGGGCGAAATAATCTTTGTTGCCAAATAGTTTAATATTACTATTTTCAGATTCATCGAAGACAGGTTCATTACCTATTTCGAATTCCCAAACTTCTTTTGCATTATCACTCATTACAATAGCCAGTTCTACATGTTCTATTTGTTTTAATGAATCAATCAACACCTTTGCATAGATAGCACCCGAAGCACCCGTAATTCCAATGGCTATTTTTTTCTTTTCCATATTTCTGACTATTTTTGTTGCCCCTGTATCGTGCAGCAAATATAAACTAAACATTATCGTAAATGAAATACCTGATTCTTGTTGTGTTGCTTTCACAGTTATCATTTTACACTCTTGCTCAAACAAAAGGTAAACCGAGTGCTGTTACCCCCAAACCAATTGGCATACATTGGATGAGTTTGGAAGAGGCGCAGGAACAAATGAAAATTTTACCGAAGAAAGTATACATTGATATTTATACCGATTGGTGCGGATGGTGTAAAGTGATGGAAGCAAAAACATTTACAAATAAAAATGTCATTGACTATATGAATGATAATTTTTATGCAGTGCATTTAAATGCTGAAACTGCCGATAGTGTATTTTTTAAAAATAAAAAATACGGCCGATTAGATGGAAGTAATACCAATGAGTTGGCAGCCACGTTTATGAATAATAAACTCAGTTACCCAACCAGTATTTTTTTTGACGAATTATTTGCCAACCCTCAACCGGTACCGGGTTATTTAGATATCCCAACCATCGAAATGATTTTGAAATATATTGGTACAAATAAACATAAATCAGTGCCGTTCGAAAAATACAAAGATGCGTTTAAAGGAACATGGTAAACGAAAATGCCAATTTGAAAATGAGTTAATTTGAAAATTTGAAAATGAAATTTCATCTAAAAAACGTGCAACTCGTACTTATGCCTTTTGACTTATGCCTTACGACTTAATTGCTCTTATGACCAAACGAATTCTCAAGCTTATTGAAAAAGACCTGCTCCTCGAATGGAGGCAGAAGTATTCTATTTATGGTTTGTTACTTTATTTGTGCAGCGCCATTTTTACTATTAATGTGTTGCAGGAAAAACCTGAACCGGAAGTTTGGAACACGTTATTTTGGATTATACTTCTTTTTGTTTCGGTGAATGCAGTGGCAAAAAGTTTTTTACAAGAACATAAAAATAGAAACATTTATTATTTCACTGTACATCATCCGAAAGAAATTATTATCTCAAAACTTATTTATAATGTCATCCTCATGGTGGTGATGAGCCTGATTAGTTTTCTGTTGTTTGCTGTATTGCTAGGTAACCCGGTTATTAATTTTTCTAAATTTATGATGATGGTCATGTTGGGTGGATTGAGTTTATCTTTATTATTTACCTTGCTCTCAGCCATCGCCAGTAAAGCCGGTGGCAATTCTGCACTGATTGCTATCCTAGGATTCCCATTGGTGGTGCCTCAATTAATATTACTGGCCGATTTATCTAAACCACTTTTTATGACCATGCTTGTGATAGGCTGGTGGAAATTTTTTATTGTCTTACTTGCATTAGATCTGATGGTCATTTTACTTTCCATTATTTTATTTCCGTATTTGTGGAAGGAATAAAAATCATAGATTGAACAAAGAATACAAGTCGAACTCTACATTTCTTAACTCGTAACTCACAACCCCTTAACCCGTAACAGATCTCTACAGTTTACATCCCAATCGCACAAAATAATGTCGCCCGTTGAAATTCATTTGTACAGGATCCCAAGCACCACCGCATTCAGTATTTTCAATATCTTGCTTATCAGGATAAACATCAAACAAATTATCAGCACCGAGATTGATGCTGAAATGTTTGTTGAGTGCATAACCCAATGCAATATCAGTCACGACTTTTGGTTTATATATTTGTTCAGCATTATCATAGCCAAGAAGAATAACTTCACCATATCGTACAATACGCAAAGTTGCAGTGAACTTTTGAATATCATAACTGGCAGTAAAATTTAATTTACTTTTTGGTGCGGATGCAACTAAAAATGCTTTTTCACGTTTGCTGAAATACACATCTTCTTTGCCTGCTAATTTAGTGCTTGTATTTACTTTGTTTACTGTAAGGGTATTGAAATTGGCCGCAACAGAAGTTGTTAGTTTTCCTTTGCCGATGCGTTTATTGTAAGCCAATACAATATCTAATCCTTGGTTAGTGGTGTTCACTGCATTGGTAAAAAAGTTGGCCGCTCC
>JANNYV010000076.1:0-1706 GCA_031410275.1 Bacteroidota bacterium | reverse complement strand
GTAAGTTCCAACCGCAGCCAGAAGCAAAGCCACGCCGGCGAATATGCCGAGAAACACCACCGACAACCGTCGCGGCGCAACCGAGTCGGAAACCACCTCGTCCAGTGTCCGTACGTGGGCGATCGGCTGGTCTGCGTCGAGCGACTGTATCTCGCGCCGGACCGCGCTCGTTAGGCTGCGAGAATCCTGCACGCAGCGGACGGTGAGGATCATGCCCCGGCCCGGATACTGCGAATGCGGAAGATAATACAAAAGCCGTCATTGAACGTGCATTAAAGAAAACATTTGCGCCGGAATTTTTAAATCGGATAGATGATGTGGTTGTGATTAATTCCTTGACCAAAGATCATATCAATATTATTATCGATTTAGTTATGGCCAATGTCATGAAACGTTTGTCGACGCTAGGATTTAAATTGGAATTGACCGAAAAGGCAAAAAGCTTTTTAGGTGATAAAGGGTACGACCAACAATTTGGTGCAAGACCATTGCATAGAGCCATTCAAAAATACTTAGAAGATCCATTAGCGGAAGAAATTTTAAATCTTGGTGTAAAAGAGGGTGATACCTTAATCGCTGATTTGGATGAAGCTACCTCCTTATTGAAATTCTCTCATAAAGAAAAATCGAAGAAGGAAAAATCCGGAGAGGCAAAGGAGTAAATTTAGATGTTGGTTTATAGATGTCAGATATCAGGAATGCAACCGGAAATAATTACTGCTATTCGTAAGATGGCTTCCAAACTTGAATCTAAAAGCATCATTATTTTTCATTTATTATCGTTATGCCTTGTGTCTTCATGAGCCTTAGCATATCATGCGCTTACATTTTTCTTTTAAACTTATTGTTTTATATTTGAGAGATTAAAATCAGTGTATTATTATTACTGATTGAAAAATGATTTCTATGGCAAATACAAAAAAAAATAAGGAAGAAAAAGTTGTTGTCACACAAACAGAATCTGTTTCAACGAACCTTTCCTTCTTCGATACATTAGGGAATAAAGCAATTTACATTGCCTTAGGCTTGGTTACTTTGATAGCCTTTATCGTGTTTAAAGATTTTATGCTCGGTGAGAAGATCTACTTGTTTAAAGATATCGGAAGTGATACATTAAACGGAAATTTACCATATTTATTCCAATACGCTGAATCCTTGAAACATTACGGAGAACTAAGCTGGTCGTTTCATAGCGGTATGGGACAAAGCCTTTTTCCACTTTCATTAAGAGATCCATTTGATCTTCTTATTTTTTTGGGAGGCACTAAACATTTATATTTTCTGCTAGGGTTTAAAGAATTTTTGAAAGTCATTATCGGTGGGCTGTTTTTTTATTTATATTTAAAGCAATTGCAGCTAAATGATTTCAGTAAGATAATAGGCACACTTTTATTTTCTTTTTGCGGCTTTATGATAGTAGGGGGCGGTTGGTATATTTTTTCCTTCGAGGCAGTAAATATTGCCCTTTTATTGTATGGATTTGAATTATTGCTTCAAAAAAATAAAGGACTTGTATTTTCTATTGGTATCTTTTTATTTGCATTGAGTATGCCATTCAGTTTATATATCTATGGAGTATTTATTGCGGTATATGCCATTCTGCGATATTATACAACAACTGACCAATTTAGTTTGAAGCAAGTTTCATTGCTCTATGGCAAAATGATATTGTTTGGCATTATTGGTATGTGTTTGGCGGGCCCTTT
>JANNYV010000075.1:0-16306 GCA_031410275.1 Bacteroidota bacterium | reverse complement strand
CGCGAAAAGTGCACCTTGGCTTCAATACTGTTGGTGTTTATTTTATATTGAAATAATGTTCCAACTGTTCTTGCCCCGCTTATACTTGTCAAACCATATAGGTTGCCATCGCTTGCTTGCATTAAAGTACCTTCTGGTCTCTGTCCAATAGAATCTCTTTTGGTCATAACATTTATCCCATCTCTGAATTCTATTTTTTGAATATAGGCATTGGTATTAATATCGTATTCAAACAATGCGCCTCCAATATTACCATTGGTATAGCTAGCGGCACTACGAGAACAAAGCCCATATAATTTGCCATTACTAGCTTTAAAAAGTGAACCAGTAGGATAATATGCACTGGAATCAAAGTTGTGAATTACATTAATAAGACTTGTATTTAAATTGTATGAAAATAATGTTCCTACATTATTCGCTCCTGCATTATATGTCATTCCATACAGTACGTTTGGGCTTGCTTCAATTAGGTCACCTTGAGGGTCAATCCCTGTTGTTTGGTCCAAATAATACAAAACAGTAAGACTGTTTAAGCCAATATCATATTGAAACAATTTAGTACCGGCCATTCCGTATAATTTACCATCGCTTGCTTGCATTAACGAGTTTACAAATGGGAAACCGCCGAGGTCAATCAACTTGGTATAGGTATTGCTTACATAATCATACGAAAACAGAACGCCTCCATTTGTGCCACCGAATGCAGTCATTCCATATAATTTACCGTCATTGGCTTGTATTAATGTGCCAGAAGGATAATAGCCATCATTGTTGTTATTTGTAAAAGAATGTTTTATAGTGACAGATTTAGTAGCAATATCAAACTCATAAATAAGGCCATAAACACTTGTATTTGTTATAGCCATACCGTAAAGTTTGCCATTCGTTGCTTTTAATAATCCACCATTATTATTACTATAATAGGATAAAAAACTATGGTCGAAAATATAAAGTTGCTTATAAGTTTCGGTTATTATATCATATTCAAATAAACAAGCTCCCGAAAAATTTGCCCCTCCTTGGTATCTTGAAAAATCGGTCACTCCATACAGTTTTCCATTTACCTCAACACAATGTGATAATGGGTAGGCAGCGGAATTCTCCTGTAATGTATCTACATGATCATATTGAGTAGCACCAGGCGAATTACTCATAATTATTCCCGGAGGATACCAATTGTCGTTACCAAGGTAAGACGTGATATAATTTTCCTGAGAGGGCAATACCCCAATCAATTTTGTTTGTGCCATTCCTTTGTGAACTAAAAATAGAATGAATAAAATGCTAAGGGTAAATAATTGCTTCATAAGTTTTTTATTTCAAACACAAAATTGCAAAGGAAGTTTCTGGTAAAAAATATAACATTCGTTATAGAAGAGGCAACACATATCTAACTACTTTCTACTCACTACTTTTTACTCGCATCCTTTCCTTCCAAAAATTTATTAATCGCTTCGGTGCGATTGCTCACATGTAGCTTGCCATAAATATTATGAATATGCTGTGTCACAGTTCCTGTGGTGATACTCATTTTAGCAGCAATTTCTTTATATAAAAAACCTTTTGACAAGAGTACCAAAATTTCATTCTCTTTCTTAGTCAACATATCAAGAGCATTTTTTTTCTGGTTGAATTTGGCCAGTACCTTACGCGCAATACTCATACTCATAGGCGCGCCGCCGGCATGCAATTCTTTGATGGCATCAATGAGTTTTTCGTGTACATGTTTTTTTAAAATATAACCATTCGCTCCGACAGCGAGTGCATCAAATATTTTTTCATCATTTTCATAAATGGTAAAAATCATAAATTGTGTACACGGACAATCATCGGTTAAAAGACCAATACATTCAATACCATTCATCCCCGGTAAATTAATATCCATAATTACAATATCGGGTTGCTCCGTTTTAATGGCGTCGATACTATCTTCCGCACTATGGAATGTGCCAAGCAATAGCATTTCATTTTCCTGCTTAATAATTTGTTCAAGCGTTTTTGCTATTTCAATGGTGTCTTCGACAACTATAATGGAGATCATTTTCATGTACTAATTTTTTTCAAAGGAAAAATAAATTCAGCCCTTGTGCCATTCTGATTACTTTGTAATGTATGGATTCCGCCAATTAGTTCAGTTCGCTTTTTTAAGTTAAATAAGCCATTTCCATTTGATATTGTTTCATGCACATCAAATCCTTTTCCATTATCCATTAGTAAGATACTGAGATTTTCTGTATCAATTTTAATACACAGCTTCAAGTCAGCAGCAGCAGCATGTTTAATTGTATTATGGATAAATTCTTTTGCCAGTAAATAAATATTTCGCTTAACCTCGGGCTTTATATTCAGTGCAGGAATCAGCTCCGGAATTTCAGCTGAAAATTCAATGCTTGTCTTCTCTAACATTTCAGCACATTGCACTTTTAAATGATATATAACATCTTCAATAGTATTCTCCGCTTCCTGAAGTGTCCATATAATATCATTTAAGTTATCTATTAAATCATTGCTATGCTGAATAATTTTACCCACTTGGTTTTGTTGTTTGGAGGTGACTATTTCCTTTTTTAAATCTTCACTTAAATATTTGATTTTAGTGAGTCCCAGCCCAAGATCGTCATGCATTTCTCCAGCAATGCGGTTACGTTCGATAAATAAAGTTTGTTGTCGTTTTAATTTTTGTTTAAAATAATAAACAGCAAAAAAAATAGCAAATGCCAAGATGAACACGACACATAAAATTTTAAACCAACACGTTTGATAAAATGCAAATTGAATATGGATGTCAATATTTTTATACAACATACTTTTATCATCTCCAGGAATAAATGCTTTGAGATGCAATACATACTTGCCTGGAGCAATATTTGTAAACAGAATATTGTGGTGATTGCCCAATGAAATCCATTCTTTGTTGAGACCTTCTAGATAATAAGTATATTGCCATTTGCTTCCATTTAAAATATCAAGTTCAGCAAACTCAATATTAAATGATTGATGCAAGGGTGGAAGGACCACTTTATTTGTAAACCAAAGTGAGGTGTCAAGATGAAAAGGTTTATCGATACAAACAAAACTATTTATGACAAAAGGTGGTAGGCGATTGTGATTAGGGAGTATGGATGTATTTATAATTAGTGGAGAATTAGTGCCCAACATCATTTGATGATTCCCTACAGAAAATAAATCATAAGACAAATCGAATTCCTTTAAATTGTCATTATTATTGTACTGTGCCACCTGATACGTAACAATATTTATTTTATACAACCAATCGTTTGTGCCACACCAAATATAACCGTCTTCATCCAACACCATCGCCGAAGTGTATGTCGATTGATACCCTTGTTTCTCATCTATTATTTTAATTACTTTTTTGTCGACCGTATTAAAAACAACAATACCTTCTCCTGCAAATCCTATCCACAAATTATGATGTACACTATCGTACGCAGAGTTAATTGCGATGCTACTATTTAGGTAATTTTTTAAACTAGCAAGCAGTGTTACTTTTTTGGTTAACGAATTAAATTGATAAAGGTGGTTGTTTATATCTGTCAACCAAATATTATGTTGGCTGTCATGATCTAATATCATTAGCACATTTTCTTTATTACAAAGCGGAAAATGATTATATAAGGTTGCATGAAGTGTGATTGGATCTATTTCATAAAGTACACTATCTTCTCGGGCATACAATTTGTTTTCGAATAATATATAATGACTCTGTCTACCAAATATGTGTGTTTGATTATCGGGCAAAACAATTTCAACTTGTTTGCAAACCTTTGTTCTGTTATCAAACACAAATAATCCGTAATTTGTTCTGATAAACAGTCGTTGGTCTTGTTTCAGTATTTCTGACGCAACAATGTCATACTTGAGTGGCAAAAAACCAAGACCTTCTATATGTAAATTGTCTAAGTGAATAGCGACAATTTTATTCTTCGTTTGATACACTTCGACAGCATATATCGTTTTCTCCTTTTTATCAAACGTGAACGAACTTAAATTATAATTAGGAATTGATAATTGTTTATTAATAATATTATTGTTGAGCTGCACATAAAACAATCCTTTACTATTTGGGATATATAATATACCATCTTTGTCAAGATACGGATTTCCAAAACTACTATTGCCAATGGATTCTAACTCTTCATGAAGAAATAAAGACAACTTCACCGTTTCTGAATTATAATACCCAAGGGCAGAGGAATAATTAAAAATATATCCATTCTTATACGGCAAAATACCAAACACGCAAGTATAACTTTGTTTGCTTGAATCTTTTAAACTTAGTTGGTGTATGGAACGGGTAATTTTATTATAAAAAATTAGACCTTCTCCCCAATACGATGCAATTAGCTCATTCTTATTATACGCATTTTGAATAAGCCTCAAACTGCGTTGACGCCTTTCAAACTGAATAGGTGTAAACAATTGTTTGCCTGTTTTATCGAGTTCAAGAATACCTCGTTCAGTAACAAAATAGGAGTTACCTGTTTCCACATCGGCAAGCCCATCGCTTACCCAAGAAAATTTTTCGAGCCCGGTATTTGACTGCGGAATAAGCTCCTTGAAATAATTTGTTGAATCATTAAAATTAAAAATGCCTGAGTACAAACAATTCAACCAAATGGAATGATTCACATCCTCAAAAATAGTGGACACCTCAGAAATTAATTTTCTATCTTTTAAGGAACGGTCGTGTTGAAAGCAAACAAAATTATTTTTATTATAATTGAAGTAACAAACACCATTGTGTGTACCAATCCAAAGGCGTTGATGGGAGTCTTCAAAAAAACAATTAATACTATTGTTGCACAAGGTTGTTGTATCTGAACTGCTATGTTGATAATGTATAAAATTGCTCCCATCAAAGCGATACAAACCTTTAATGTTGCCAATCCATAAATAACCCAGATGATCTTTAATAACTGTATTGCATCCATAAATATTAAGATCACTAATAGCCTCTATTTTTTTGATAGAAAAATAATCCTCATATGCTAATTGCTTCGATTGCGCAGCAAGCATTTGATGAAAGAAAATCAGCAGTAATATGAATCCCGTTTTTTTCAACCGACATCGTATTGGCAACTTGCAAAACTAGCTGATTTCCTTAGTTAAATTCTATAAGGTTTATTAGGGGGGATAGAGACATTCAATTAAATGTCTCTACTACCGATTTCCATTACGCTTTACATTCAAAGGATTTTTTCATCAGCTGATCATAAAGTCTTAATTGAAATACCAAGGCCAAGAGGATCTATAAAAAAACCATCCGTAAACGAATGGCTCTTTAATTTTATGTTGAAAAGTATATGATTAATATACCCAAAGATCATGCTCTTTATTAAATACTTTTTCTTTAATTGCTTCTGATTCGTACAGCTTATCCATTCCTTTTTTGTTCGATTCAATATCAGATTGGTATACATTGTCAAGCGTTGATTTTAGTACATAACTTGCGAAGTGACGTTTTTCAAAGAAGTCATCCCAAGTAATCCGGTATACATCATTTTCAGGATTGTATACTTCATACTTCGCATTGATTGCTCTGATATCTTCGTAATGCAACCAAAACAATGACACCGATCCACGGTAACTTCCGTCTTCATTTAATTTATCCAAGTAAGGTGCAAGTCCAATAATTCTGTGCACCATACGGCCTACATTCTTATCAAAGATACAGTCTTCTTTCAAACGATATTTTGTAATGTTAGATGGTATCCACTCATGATTTACGATAATCATTTCCATAGTTCCGTCAACACGCTCTCTGTAAGTAGTATCAGGAGGAGGCGATAATAATTTCAATACATCATTTGCAGCCATCTCGGTAGTAAATCGATCATCTCTAAACGCAGTCACCTTTCCGTTTTTAATGGCATCAATCAAAATCTCAATATACATTCCACCACCACTTTCTTCATCTCCGGGATAACGGAATGCAAGATTTTGTTTTTGACGGGTATCGATTTCCATCCATACTCTTTTCTTCCAAAGAACATCAGCCTCACGAATTGGTTGCCAAGGCGTCACATAATTATTATGCTCTACTCTATCAATAGCACCATCTTTTCGCAAAGAAGGTTTCCAATCTGCATTTACATAACCACCCGCTCCATTAGAATTTGGATCTCCCAAACCAACTGCGGGTTGCCCTGTACCAGGCTGAGCAAATGCAACACCAACAGTCAATGACAAGCCGGCGAAAATTAGTTTTGTTTTATTAAGTACTCCCATAATTGTAGAAGTTTGTTTTTTTAAATTAGTTATTAATTGTCAAGTTCACCGAACCAATATTTCTGGTTCTTCCATCAGGGCCCACAGCCTTTATACTTTCAAAATAAATTTTACTTCCTACTTTCAAATTTTTCATAATGTCTGCAACATCCTTATCTGCATTGGGTCCTGTTAGATATTGATTTGTTCCCTTACCAACACTTAACTCTGATGTTCCTTTATTTTGATAATTCACATCAAAACCAGTTACTTTAAATTTCACATCAAAGTCAAAGTTATCTAACTTCGCAAAGATAGCCTCTTGTACTGACAATTCACTTTTTGAAATATTACCGCCACGTCGACCGGCAATCACAGGATATGGATCAGGAATATTTTTGATACGATATTCATACACACCAAAATCTTTCGTTGTACCATCACCTAGCTTACCACTTAATTTTATTTTGGCTTTTGTACCGGCAGTACCGGCTGCAACAGTAACCATGAATTTATTAATTCCTTCCGCTTTGGTCATGGTGCAATTCTCCGGAGTATAATTCAAACTTCCTGCAGGCACACCCGATGCGGCCAAGGTAATAGGATTATCAACTCCAATATAAAACACATTCATTTTATCTAATGAAATAGAGGCTTGTGCTTCACCAACATAATACGAGTAAGGCTTCACCGGAACTGATTTTGTACTTAAATCATTCGGGTCGGTATAGGATGCGGATACACTTAATTTTTGCTCGCCTTTTCCTGTAGCAATGGCAGTATACGTTGCAATACCATCCACAACAGGTAGCGTATTACCATTCACCATAATTTTTAAATTACTAGCCTTTTTATTATAAGCACCCAACATAATGGTAGCTGTATATTTTTCACCCGGTAATAAATAGGTATTCGGCGAAGAAACTAATACATCATAATTTGTAAAGACAGGCTCCTTAGTTCTTCTTGCACCAAAAGCTTTCAACCACAATTTATCAATAACAATAGATTCAGAGTTTCTGATATCATTAATATATTTATCAATAATTGTCAATGCACCAACGGCCGGCACCATATGAAAATTCCCGTAACTCCAATCTTTTTTTGTGTTTTCTTCACTTTCTAACACATTAAAATTTAAAGGTAATTCCTTTTCCAAGCTATCATTTTTAGAAGGTAATGTTAAATTATCTTCTCCAGTCGGATCACCCGGACCCGGTGTAGAAATTGGCACTAATGCAGCAATTGCTGATTTAAATTTTTGCAACTTGGCTAACATTTCAGGACCTTTTCTATCATCTTCTATCATGACAGCAGTTGCAGCATCCAAGTCATCTCTACGCATAACATCCTTTGTTTCAGGATCAATACCGCCGGCACGTTTGATAATCATTTCTCTGTAAACAAGTATTTCCTTCTCAAGTTCTTGTCGCATGGCAACTGCTTCTTTAGCATATCCCATACATACTTTTACTTTATTGAATTTCTTCTCATCAGCAATGATTTTAGGGTCATCTAGTCCAATTTGAAAATTATCAATCGTCGTATTGCTGCGATTCGAAATATTATCATTTGAATGTTGAATACTGGTATCAACAATTTTAAAAGCATTTAGAATTTCACTCGACACATTCATTGCTAACAGGGCAGTTAACACCAAATACATGAGGTTAATCATTAACTGCCGGGGTTCTTTAGGTAAAGACATTCTTTATGAATATTTTCTTTTTATAAATTTATTTAAATCAACATATTTTCAATGCAGCTACTATCTTCCTTGCATTGCGCTTAGCATATTACCATATACCTGATTAAGGGTACCAAGGTTTTTAGCCAATAATCCGATTTGCTCTTTTGCCTTGTTTGCATCATCCGCACTATTTTGCATTGCATCAGAAGCATTTACTAAATTACTATAGAATTTATTCATGGCTTTCAAATGGTTATTTGCATCTTGCAATTCCACTTCATAAATTTGATTCAATGAACCTAAATTTTTTGTCAAGGTTGTTACTTGTGTATGGAACTTAGATGTTTCATCCGCCGCATTATTAAATGAAGTTAATGTGGCAGAGGCACCTAAGAATGTATCTTTCATTTGACTTAATGCAGATGTTGCTTCCTTCGCTTTAGCCGCATAATCATTAGTTGCAGAAGCAACATGACTAATATCTTTTACTTGACTAACGGTTTCACCAAACTTCGTGAAATTATCGCTCAACTTTTTAATATTCGCCGGATTCATATTTGATTCTTCAAGCATTTTATCAAGATGGGCCGTTGCCGATGCATTATTTCCACCGATACCTGCAACAGGTGTAGGTTGAAATTTAACTCCTTTCTTATAGGCTTCTACATGAGGGTTTTCGTCAATTCCAGGATAATATTTTTCCCAATAATAATCTCTGTGTGGAGGTAATATACCTAATATCGCAAAAATAAATGCTTCTGTACTCATCCCTACAATCAAGGCAGGACCAGCCCAAGACCAGTGTTGCAACTTAGCAAGTGCTCCAATCAATACCACCGATGCACCCAAACCAATGATTAAGTTTTTAATATACTTCCCTGTTTTAGTTTCGAAAAACAATTGAATCGATCTCATGTCGTTTATTTATTAATTTATTTTTTATTTAAAATATAGTTGTTGCTTATTTTCTTGGCTTTCTGTTGCTCAAAGCAGGAGCAATATATTGTACAATATTTCTAAAGCCGATAAATGCTTTTGCAGTATCTGCGAATTCATAGTCTCTTGAGCTAACCTGAAGGAAACTTACCACATCTTTCCAACTTCCTCCGCGAATTACTTTACGTTTCCACCATGTAGGATCAGAATCTTTTAATCGTAATCTTACTTCAGGTGACATATCTGCTACATTATCATAGGTGTTTGCCTGATACGGAGATGAAGTCCACTCTGCCACATTACCACTCATATTATATAAACCATAATCATTCGGGTGATAGGCATTTACAGGCACTGTATATAAACCACCATCCGCACTATAGTTACCACGATTAGGTTTGAAGTTTGCCAAATAGCAACCTTTTTTATTAACCACATAAGGACCACCCCAAGGGTAAGGCGATTGCGTGCGACCACCTCTTGCAGCCCATTCCCATTGCTCTTCACTCGGTAAACGAAATTCACCTTCGAGATACATTTTCTTAGAATCTCTATAGGTTCTCCAATATTGTGTACGCCAGTGAGAGAACGCATTTGCTTGATACCAATTCACACCTACTAAAGGATATTGATTAAAGGCAGGGAACCAAAAGTATTGATGTGTAATAGGTTCATTATATGAATAGGAAAACATTTTCATCCATACAGTTGTATCAGGGTAAATGATAGGATCATATTTTGTGATGAATGAAGTTCTTGCCTGAGCCTGACCTTGATTATAACTTCTAGCCATTTGATCGTAATCAAAGGTTTCGTATGAGTATTTTAATTTTTGGTGGTCAAATTGTTTTTTACCCCAAATACTTTCAGAAGCCGGAATATAATAGGCTGCCATCGCATCTTGAGTTTCTTCGGAACCCCATTTGATTTTCTTTTTCCAGTCAACAGATTGTGATCCGTCGTCATTGTCTTTTAAATCACCGAGGATAGTATGGGCTGTAGAATCTTTTACCCATTCAGTAAACTGACGGTATTCAGCATTCGAAATTTCCGTTGCGTCCATAAAGAACCCGATCATTTGAACGGTTCTGTTTTTCACATCATTCGCATTCCGCACATCCTGATCACTCGCACCCATGTGCATCACACCGGAAGGTACCCAAGTCATCCCGACTGGTATGGGGGTATTCGGGTTATTGACTTTGTAAGTCATTCCCACAACCTGACCTTGAGGTCCACCACCTCCACCACAGCCCCAGGCTGTAATTATAATTCCTAAAGTTAATATTCTTAACGAAATTTGTTTCATCATAGTCCGTTTATTATTTTATACAAGAGAGCAAATGTATTACTAAATTATAATAATTCAAATACCTGCACAATATATATCTGATATTTTAATTCTCGTATAAAAATTATTAAAAATATTTTATTTCGTTCATAATTTGGAAATGATAAGAATATATCTTAGAGAGATACTCGTTTCATTTCTATCAATGGTCAAATCAATTACTTTTATGTTGAAAAACATAATCAACGCTTCTAAATTTCGATGAAAGCCTTGTTTACGTCTCTCAATGGTGCCGAGCAACTAAAATCTTTACATATATATATCAGTGTTTCCCCTTCCTGATATTTCCCTTTGACACTTCCCAAGGTGTCTTCTTTGTGTGATGTTATATACGTAACGTTCGAACTATATTTTTTAGTATTCAATTCGAGATAAATATTTTTTGCATGTTCACCAACAATTGTAATTTCCTTCGTATTGCTTTGTTGCCTTTGAAATTCGGCACACCATACGGCAAAAGAGCTCGGATATTTTTGACTGAATGCAGCTATAAATGAAAGCATTTGTTTACTTCTATCCTTCCATATATCATGCCAAAATGCATGGTATAACAAATACAACACCCTACATAGTACAGCATTTGGGGATGGAATGGCTCCATCATAAATTTCTTTTTTATTTACAGTCACCTGCAAATATGCACGATGAGTGAAATTAAATAATGCATCTTCTGCATTAGAAAAATGCATGGTTATGAACTCTACAATTTCGTTGGCTTTATATAAATAAGAAGTGTCGGCAGTGGCATTAGCCAAACTAATTAGTGCATCTGCGAGATACGCAAGGTCATCGAGATAGGCCGGTATTTTTGCAATGTCGTTTTTATATGTATGAAAAAATAAATGCTCTTTGCTACTGAATTTATGTAGGATAAACTTCATATTTTTTTCAGCCAATTGCAAATAGGGTTCATTCGATGTAAATAAATAAGCAGTCACCAATGCTTTATTCATCAACGCATTCCAACCTAATAATATTTTATCATCAGTCAATGGTTTAATACGCTCGTTCCGGATTTCAATTAATGTTTGATGAATTGTTTTCAATTTCTTTTTAAAGTCATTTGAAATCATCGCGTTGCTTTCATACGTTGAATATAAAATATTGGTATGCTCCCAATTGCCGTGCTCTTCAATATGATAATACGCAGCAAAGTCCTTGAAATCACCTTGTAAGAGTTCATTTAATTCTTCATAACTCCATGTATAATATTTTCCTTCAACACCTTCGCTATCGGCATCTTGTGCAGCATAAAAGCCTGCCTCTTCACTTGTCATTTCTCTTGTAAGCCAGGTAATAATTTCATCGATGACTTCTTTATATTTTTCATCCTTTGTAATTGAATATGCAATAGCATATACTTCAATCAGCAAGGCATTATCGTACAACATTTTCTCGAAGTGAGGTGCTATCCAATACTTATCGGTGCTGTATCTAGCAAAGCCGCCACCGATTTGATCATAAATACCTCCCATCATCATTTTATCGAGTGAAAGCAGTGCATGTTGAAGGGCTTCTTTATCACCATACAACGAATAATGATCGAGCAAATATTTCAGACTGAAGGTCGACGGAAATTTCGGTGCCATTCCAAAACCACCTTCTTCTTTATCGGCATTGGCTATGAGTTTTTCTTTTATGTCTTTACATATGCTCACCGTTTCCTCTACATTCAAGTTTTCATTCTCTTCCTTTTCCTTGTGAAAATTTGCATTCTCTACTCCAACCAAAGAACTTTGTTTAAGATGACCCAATAATTTCTCTGCTTGTGCCTCAACATCTGTTCTGTTTTGCGAAAAATATTGAGATACATTAATCAACACTTCCTTCCATGAAGCTCTGCCATGTGTGCGAACCGGTGGAAAATAGGTGCCACCATAAAATGGTTTTTTATCCGGTGTCAAAAAAACATTCAAGGGCCAACCTCCGCTTCCTGTCATGGCTTGCACGGCATCCATATACATATGATCGACATCTGGAAATTCTTCTCGATCTACTTTTATATTTATAAATAGGGCATTCATTAAAGCGGCCGTTTCTTCATCTTCAAAACTTTCGTGCTCCATTACATGACACCAATGGCAAGATGAATAACCGATACTGACAAGCAAAGGCTTATTTTCTTCTTCAGCTTTGTTAAATGCAGCCACACCCCAAGGCATCCAATGCACGGGATTGTTAGCATGTTGAAGAAGGTAAGGCGAGGTTTCGTTTTTGAGGAGGTTCATGAGGGAGAAGTTGAGCGTTGAGAGTTGTAAGTTGAGCGTTGTAAGTTGAGAGTGAAGAAATAAGGACTGAGAAAGGGATAATATAGCTATTGAAATGAAATTTGGGTATTGAGTATTTGTATTGTCTTTCTACTAAATACTTTCTACTAAATACTTTTCCTCATCTCTTCCCTAACCCTAGCAACACATAAAAATTATATCCGAAAGCTGTATTCTTATCACCTCGGCCATAGCCTGCCACATAGGAAGGAGGAAGCTTTTCAAATTTTTTCGGATTGATAAATGTTTTTGCTCTGCCGGTCCAACCGATAAAAATATTTTTCATAATTTCTAAACGAAAGCCACCGGTAAGTTCTAACCAATGCACCATAAAGGAAGCACCTTCTACAACACCGCTGCTATTTCCCCAAACGATATCATGCGTTGCATAGGTACCATCGCCTCGATTGATAAGCCCTATACCATAACGAACCCCAACGGATGCATTATCGAAATCGCCTTTAAAATCTTTCGAAAAAAAAGTTTTATCCATACCCAATCTTAAAAATGAATTGTTGCTTTTGTATTTTAAAAAATCATTATCAACTACAGAACTTCCGTATCCGAACTCGACATTGAAATATAAATTTTGTTTGTAAAAAACATCTGCCTGCGCTTCGAACACTTTGTATTTTTGTTGGGCGAATGACATGGCAATTTTTGATACATCAATGCCAATTCTGTAATACGTGAAGATTGGTTCTTTTACTTTTTTTGTGCTATTGTGCGAAGACGAAGTATCTGCTTTACTAAATGAAGTGGAAGTATCTGACTGCGCCGTTAAATGTAGGGAAGTGAATACTATTCCTACAAATAACATCATCGTTAATGTGTTCATCCGGAGATGACGCATGCGTGAGGGATAGTAGCGGAAAGCCCGGAGTGAGGCACGAGCGAGGACTTGCAGCGGATAGCCCGACCCCGGAAGCAGGCCTGCTGACAAGTTCTCAAGCATCAAATTAATGGAGAAATTGCGCTTGTCAGCAGGGCGCATTCGGGGGCACGCACTGACACTCCGGTCAGGGGAGCCCCAAATGAATTGAATTTTATATGTCTTATTTTTTAATAACAAGTTTAAGATGTTCTTTGTTTGTTTCGTTTGTAATTTGAGGAACAGCAATCAGCACCGAATCGATGATATGATTGGTGGTGATTGCTTTTTGCAGTGTAAAATAAGTTTGATAACCGCAGGCGACCGAAATAAAATGAAGCTCCCTTGTATAAATCAATTGCAATGTATCAATCGTGTTTGCGGCCATAGTGGTTGAATCAGACTGAAAAATAACAGGGATGGTATCGGCAATTTGCGAAAGTGAAAAACTGAATTTGCTTTGCTTTTTCACATTGGTAAAATAGGAATACGAAGTGCCAAATCTGAGATTGGCATTTTGCAATAAGGTATCGCGATGTGTGTTACTCGTATCGTTATAATAGAAGCCCCCTCTTAATGCCAGTGATTGTGGTTGAAGACACAGATCGGATTGAGTGCATGAACCACATAGAACATAGAAGCACATAGCAATGAACATGGTGGTAACTATTTGTTTAAGTTGCCTTTTTTCATGATTTGCGATGTTCGATGTTCGATGTCTGATGTCCGGTGAATTTATCTTAAGTTGATAATATGGAATTTGATTTCGCCGTTGGCAAATGGAATTTCTTCCGAACATCAGACTTCGAATACCGAACAGCGAATTTAAAGCACCGTCCATGTTTCATTTCCAGCTATCAGTTTATCTAAATTGCCTAAGCCTTTTGTTTCCTTAGCAAAATTTAATTGTTCATGTAAGCGGTCTTCGTAACAAGGTCGTTCGACAGAATAAAAAACACCAAAGGGGCGAGGTAAATGATTATCGCTCGTAGGGCTATCGAAAAGGCGGGTCAACATTTGCGCTTTGTTTAAATCTTTTTCATCATGTATCCAAAGGTCGTTTTCTGAAAATTCTTCACCGATAGTCACAACGCGCGGTGTTAATCCATCTAAGCGAATACCTTTATTTTTCTCGGCGCCAAATACCAATGGCTTACCATGTTCTACAAAAAGGCCTTCATCGGCTTTGGTTGATTTTTCGGTAAAGATTTCAAAGGCTGCATCATTAAAAATATTACAGTTTTGATAAATCTCTAATAACGATGTTCCATGATGTGCTTCACTACGTTTCAACATTTCTTGTAAATGCTTTACATCTCTATCCATACTGCGTGCAAAGAATGATGCATCGGCACCCAATGCCAATGCACCCGGATTGAAGGGATGATCGATACTTCCGAACGGTGTTGATTTCGTTACTTTTTTTTCTTCACTGGTGGGTGAGTATTGTCCTTTGGTTAAGCCATAGATTTGATTGTTGAATAACAGAATTTGTACATTAAAATTTCTGCGTAAAATATGAATGAGGTGATTACCACCAATACTCATTGAGTCTCCGTCACCTGTTACGATCCATACGCTTAGCTCGGGACGAGTTGCCTTTAAGCCGCTCGCTACTGCTGTTGCGCGACCATGTATAGAATGCATGCCGTAGGTATTCATATAATACGGGAAACGCGATGAGCAACCGATACCTGAAATAATGACGATATTTTCGCGTGGAATATTTAACGTGGGCAATACGGTTTGTACTTGTTTAAGAATACTATAATCACCGCAACCCGGACACCATCGAACTTCCTGGTCGGTTACAAAATCTTTGGGTGTTAAGACTGTGGTTGGTTCCATACGCTTCAATTGTGTGTTTAAAAATAGTTTCACAAATGTAAGAAGTGGAATGGAAAAGTGAATGTTTTATTTTTCGATGTCCGATGATCGGCGAAAATTCCCAAAGAGAAAATTCTAAATTCCAAAGAATCAGGATTTGGAATTTGAATTTGGACTTTAGAATTACTTGGCGATAATCTTGTCTTTCTTTTGCTTACCTTTATTTACCTTTTCCATAAGCTTTGTTATACTCTCTCCATATTCCTCGAGGCTTTCATAACTACCATCATTTACAAGCCATTGGGCTTCTCTATATTCGCCCCAATTAGTAAACTGATACCCATTTTTTGTAACGGGTAAAGGAGTTGAAGGATTAGGTATTGTATTAATTTGTCTAGCCATATCTGTAACATGTTTTTACTACTGCGAAATTAGGAATTAGCATGATGACAACCAAGTATTTTTTCCCATTTGCAATGCCATAAGCTTCATACCGATTCCCTTTCATTTGTACAAATTTTGACTTTCTTAGTAGTCTAGAAATTTCGGAGAAGGTAAGGCCATGGCTTGAATTCTTATTGATATAGTTATCCATTATATGGTCAGCATATTCAGAAGTCCATTTAATTTCTACACTTCTGTTTCTGATTTTCAGTTTGGCGTTCGAGGTACTCATAGGTTATTATGCGAATGTACATTTTGTAAAAAATAATACAACCCTTTACAAAAAAATTTATATCTTGTAAATCATTAAACCTTTCCTTATGAAAAAAATACTACTCGCCGGCTTGTTTATTTTTTCATTGATACAAAAATCGGAGGCGCAATATGTGACGATACCGGATGCGAATTTTGTGACGTATTTGCAAACTAATTTTCCGAGTGCGATGCTGGGGAATATGATGGATACGACGGATGGAAGTATTACTGGTGCTACAGTTGTTTCTCCAATGAGTTCGGGAATTCAAGATTTAACAGGCATCCAATACTTCGATAATTTAGTAACTCTGAATTGTCAATCCAATCCACTTACATTTCTTCCTTTATTGCCAAATAGTCTTCAGTATTTAGATTGTAATAGCGGCAATCTAACATTTATTACCTCTCTCCCAGACTCCATTAAAACATTAAGC
>JANNYV010000074.1:0-3131 GCA_031410275.1 Bacteroidota bacterium | reverse complement strand
TGTTCTGTTTCTATCGGTATTATCTAACAAAACCTCCGGGATGTTTTTATGAATATCCATTTTCAAAATCACTTCATCTTGTTCTGTGAATTTGCCTGTCACCCGTTCTTCTACTTCCTTTAATACATCTGTCAAGTATTTTCCGATGAAAACTGAAATAATTGCAGGCGGTGCTTCATTTGCTCCCAAACGGTGATCATTATTTGAAGACGCAATAGAGGCTCTCAACAAATCGGCATGATCATGTACAGCCTTCAACACATTGACAAAGAATGTCAGAAACATTAAATTGGTACGAGGTGTTTTTCCCGGTGCTAATAAATTGATTCCTGTATCGGTTGCCATGCTCCAGTTATTATGCTTCCCACTTCCGTTTACGCCGGCAAAAGGTTTTTCATGTATCAATACTTTCAACTGATGTCTTTTCGCCACTCTGCTCATTACATCCATTAATAAAGAATTATGATCGACCGCTATATTCACTTCTTCAAAAATAGGCGCACATTCAAATTGTGAAGGGGCCACTTCATTATGACGGGTTCGAAGGGGAATACCAAGTTTGTAAGCTTCTTGTTCAAAATCTTGCATATAGGCAAATACTCGTTCCGGTATGGCGCCAAAATAATGGTCATCTAATTGTTGACCTTTTGCAGGCGTATGTCCGTATAATGTACGACCTGTGGCTAATAAATCGGGACGGGCATTTGCCAATGATTCTTCAATCACAAAATATTCTTGTTCCCAACCCAATGTTGGTGCCACTCGGGTAATATTTTTATCAAATAAATGACATACATCCAGAGCCGCTTTATTTAATAAATCTAATGCTTTTAATAAAGGTGTTTTAGTGTCCAACGATTCGCCACTGTATGAAATAAAGATGGTCGGGATACACATCGTTTTTCCATTTGCGGTTTCTAAAATGAACGCAGGCGATGTTGGATCCCAAGCTGTATAACCTCTTGCTTCGAATGTGGCACGAATACCACCGTTCGGAAAACTCGATGCATCGGGTTCTTGTTGGGTTAATGCATCACCGTCAAAAATTTCTAAAGGCGTACCATCACCTTTTAATGTAAAGAAAGAATCATGCTTTTCTGCGGTGCCCCCGGTTAAAGGTTGAAACCAATGACTGAAATGAGAAACGCCCCGTTCCATCGCCCATGCCTTCATTCCGTTGGCAATTTGCTCAGCCATTTTACGGTCAATTTTGCTACCGGTTTTAATACTTGTACTTAAGCTTTTATACGCTTCATCACTTAAATATTCACGCTGCACTTTGGCTGTAAATACATTGCTTGCAAAAAGGGCGGTTACTTTATGATTGTCGTAACTGCGAATGTCCTGTGCCCGGGACGTAAGATTATTAATGGCATCGAAACGTAAATTACTCATACATTATATTTTTTGCAAATGTTACATATTTTTACAGAATATGCAAGAATATTTACAAATTGTGGAAAATTAGTTATATTAAATAATACTACATGTGTTCGTAGACTTAGCCTTTAGTTGGCTCAAATCACTTTTAGGACGTCTTTTTTTAAGTTTGAATACGAAGTTTATGTATTTTAACTTAATACATTAATAATAAACATATTCACTACTATTTAAATATGAACAAAATCCACCTTTAAGGTAGATAGGCCACCCATAGGGGTGGGGTCACCCACCTGATACTGAACCGCAGCCACCCTAAAGGTGAGTGAGCCTATATGCAACATCTCTCATCCCGGGTTAATGGTAGCCGCGGCCATCTGTAACCTTCTTGCATTCGCCCTAAACGTGTGATAGGTCACCTTTTACATGCGCTCGCTCACCTTTAATATGGATGAGGATACCTATAATGTTGGCTAGCTTAAGTTTGGGGTAGGTAAGCGCATTTCTTTCTCGTAATTTACCAGATTCTATAAATTATTTGTAGGCAAATTAATATCCTATCATTATTTTTAGGCCGGTTTTCTAACCAAGCCATAAACCCAAGCGTCTTCTTCTTCAAATTCCTAATAATATTAAACTCATGAAAATAGTAGCCTTTTTATTCTCATTCCTTTTTACTATCAGTATTGTTTCATTAGCCCAAGACAAGCAAATTTCATTTATTAAAAATACCACCCAATGGGAATCTCAAATCTCATATAAATCGTACCTCCCGGGTGGCGAATTATTTTTAACTCCTCATGGTCTCCGTTATAGCTTTCACAGCTTGAAAGATTTAGATGCTATTCATGAAATGAAACACAGCAAAAACAGAAGTGTGAATGATGAGAAAGTGCATTGTCACGCATATGATGTGACATTCAAAGGGGCGAACTTAAATCCGGTTTTACATGAATCTAAAAAATTGAATGAATACCATAATTATTTTATTGGGAATAATCCCGCACATTGGGCATCAAATGTTCCGTTGTTTGAACATATTCAGTATGAAAATTTATATCCCGGTATTGATCTTTCTCTTTATTCTAAAAACAATAGCCTTGAATATGATTTTATTATTGCCGCCCATGCAAACCCAAATCTTATTCAATTGGCTTTTAATGGAGTAACTCCTTCATTAAAAAACAATGGAAATTTATTTATTAAAACTTCAGTGAATGAATTAACTGAACTTGCTCCATTCGCTTATCAAATAATAAACAACAATAAGCAAGTAGTTCCTTGTCATTTTGCATTGAAGAATAATGAATTGAGTTATGCCTTTCCTGAAGGATATAATACTTCATATGAATTAGTGATTGACCCCATCTTAATATTTTCAACCTATAGTGGCTCCAATGCTACAACCTATGGCTTCAGTGCCACGTATGATTTAACCGGAAGTTTGTATGCCGGTGGTGAATGTTTCGCTGTGGGCTGGCCTTCCACAGTCGGTGCATTTCAGGTGACATATGGTGGTTCAGTAGATGCAGGTATCAATAAATATAGTCCCAATGGAAGTGCATTAATTTTTTCGACTTATATCGGAGGGGTTAGCAGTGATGTACCCAATAATTTAGTTGTCAATGCCAATAACGAGTTGATTGTTTTTGGCTCTACAAGTTCAGGAAATATGCCGGTGACTGCCGGATGTTACGATAATACAGCGAACGGAGCAAGCGATATGTATGTAACACATTTAAATACAACAG
>JANNYV010000073.1:0-4953 GCA_031410275.1 Bacteroidota bacterium | reverse complement strand
AATCCTCCCGCGGCTTTGAGCGGGAGATTGTAACGGAAAGCCTGACCCGAGGCTTTGCGAGGGACACACCCAAGTAAAAAATTATATTTATAGGAACAACACTTCAATATCAGGTAATGTATTCAGCACTTTACAGATTCTAACCTTAAATGGTTTGACTTATACCTAAAGCCTTATGTCTGAATAACACAATAACAAATTATATTTGCATTCCATGCCCGATATTAATTACAACGACAGTCTTAACTTTTTAAGCAAATTGACACCCAAAAGGTTTTGGAATGGCCTGAAAGTATTGAGTAGCTTTTATTTGACAAAACTGACTAACAAACCCATTCAATGGGGTATGCCCTTTTCTATTTCATTTGAACCGACCACATCATGCAATCTCCGTTGCCCTGAATGCCCAAGCGGCTTGCGTGCTTTTACCCGGCCAATTGGTATGTTGGAAAAAGATTTTTTCACAAAGACCATCGAAGATTTGCATAAGGAAATGATGTATCTCATTTTTTATTTTCAGGGTGAACCTTATTTGAATCCCGACTTTTTAGATATGGTAAAATTTGCCTCGGATAAAAAAATTTATACAGCCACTAGTACCAATGCGCATTATTTGAATGATGTCAATGCAAAACGAACGATCGAAAGCGGATTAGACAGATTAATTATTTCAATTGATGGCACCACGCAAGATGTATATGAACAATACCGCATCGGTGGCAAACTTGAAAAAGTATTGGAAGGCGCACGCAATATTGTGAAATGGAAAAAAGAATTGAAATCAAAAACGCCATATGTGTTTTTTCAATTTTTGGTGGTGAAACCAAATGAACATCAAATAGAAGATGTGAAATTATTGACGAAGGAAATTGGTGTAGATGACGTGCGTTTTAAAACAGCACAGATTTATGATTATTCCCAAGGCAACTCATTAATCCCGACCATTGATAAATTTTCGCGATACAAAAAGCAGGAAGATGGTACCTATTCAATTAAAAATACGCTCGAAAATCATTGTTGGAAATTGTGGCATGCTTGTGTGATCACCTGGGACGGATTGGTTGTTCCCTGCTGTTTCGATAAGGATGCGGAATATCGATTAGGTGATTTGCGAAAACAAAGTTTGCGTGATGCATGGCATGATGCAACTTATAAAGAGTTTAGAAAAAAACTAATTACCGGTCGTAAGAATATCGATATTTGCGCGAACTGCAGTGAAGGAACCAAGGTGTGGGGGGAATAGGGTTTTCGCTGCTCGGTATCCGATGTTCGATATTTGGGAATGCAGGTGCACCGGGTTGATTGTATTATCTATTTACTAACTACTGACTACTTTAACATGAATATCCTGAAACTATTACTTTTATTATTTCTGATACCCAATATGATGTTGGCGGAAACTTCCTTGACGGGTAAAGCTGTGAAAATTGTGGATGGTGATACCTTTGATTTATTGGTGAATGGGAATACAACTTACCGCATACGATTAAAGGATATTGATACTCCGGAAAGAGGACAAGATTATTATCAGGTAGCGAAACAAGCCTTGGCAGATTATCTTTTCGGGCAGGAAGTAAAAGTAACTTTCGAAAAAAGAGACAGAAATAATAGAATAATCGGAGCTGTTTATAATGGCAATGCATTGGTAAATATGCTCATGGTTCAAGAAGGATATGCGTGGCATTTCAAAAAATATTCTTCAGATGTACGATTTGCTTACGCAGAAGTGCAGGCAAAAAAAGCAAAAAGAGGCTTGTGGTCATTGCCAAACCCAATAGCACCATGGGATTTCAGAAAAAGTAAACAAGAGAAAAGGAATTAGACGGAGTTTTAAACTATTTATACACTTTAAGAACAAAAAGGCAAATATGTTTTCACAATTCAAGTAAAAGTATATTTTTGCAGTCTAAAATAAATTAAAATGTCAGAAATAGCATCTCGTGTTAAAAAAATTATCGTGGACAAATTAGGTGTTGATGAAGCAGAAGTGGTTCATGAAGCAAGTTTTACAAATGACTTGGGCGCAGATTCGTTAGACACTGTAGAGTTGATTATGGAATTTGAAAAAGAATTTAATATCTCTATTCCCGACGAACAAGCTGAAACAATCGCTACGGTTGGTCAGGCAATCACTTATTTAGAAGAACACGCTGCCTAATTCTCCTTCCCCATCGCATGGAATTAAAACGTGTAGTCGTTACAGGACTTGGTGCTCTTACACCCATCGGCAATACCGTTCAAGAATATTGGAAGGGATTAACTGAAGGTGTGTCAGGTGCTGATTATATTACGCTTTTCGATGCCGAAAAGTTTAAGACTCGTTTTGCTTGCGAAGTAAAGAACTTCAATCCGGAAGACTTTATGGATAAAAAGGAAGCCCGTAAAATAGACCGGTTTTCGCAATTGGCTATCGTTAGTAGCGATCAGGCCATTGCGGATGCCAATCTTAATACCGATGATTCTATTAATAAGGACAGAGTCGGTGTTATTTGGGCTTCGGGCATAGGAGGTATCGGAACTTTTTATGAAGAAATGAAAGGTTTCTTTGCAGGTGATGGTACGCCTCGTTTCAATCCCTTCTTCATTCCTAAAATGATTTCGGATATTGCAGCCGGTCATATTTCGATGAAGTATGGTTTTCGGGGGCCGAATTATTGCACGGTTAGTGCATGTGCTTCGTCTTCTCATGCGCTGATAGATGCTTCTCACTTTATTCGCTTGGGTAAAGCAGATGTCATTATTTGCGGTGGCTCAGAAGCCGCTGTAACGCCTCCCGGCGTTGGGGGGTTTAATGCAATGAAAGCGTTGAGCGAAAATAATGACAATTGCAAAACGGCCTCCCGTCCGTTTGATAAAGGCCGAGATGGTTTCGTCCTCGGTGAAGGTGGAGGCGCTATTGTATTGGAAGAATACGAGCATGCAAAAAAGCGTGGGGCTAAAATATATGCCGAGTTGGTTGGTTCTGCATGCAGTGCAGATGCTCATCATATTACAGCTCCTCATCCTGAAGGGTTGGGTGTTATTTTAGTCATGAATAATGCACTTGATGATGCACAGTTGAAACCCGAAGCTGTTGATTATATTAATGTGCACGGAACTTCAACACCATTGGGTGATATTGCCGAAGTTACTGCGATTCAAAAAGTATTCGGAGAGCATGCCTATAATTTAAATATTAGTTCAACCAAATCAATGACCGGTCATCTTTTAGGAGCTGCGGGTGCTATTGAAGCAATAGCCTCTATTCTTGCGGTACAAAATGATTTGGTGCCGCCAACCATTAATCATTTTACCGATGATGAATTATTAGATCCAAAATTAAACTTCACGTTTCATAAGGCTCAAAAACGAATCGTCAACACAGCCCTGAGTAATACCTTTGGCTTTGGTGGGCATAATGCAAGTGTGATATTTAGTAAAGTGTAGATTTCGATGCCCGATGTCCGATGTTCGGAAATACTCAGACATTTTCAAATTACCTCACTTTCATATTTTCGAATTTCTCCATTTTCAATCATTCTTGAAAGTTTCATATATTTACAGCATGAAACTAAGCGAAGCGAAAGAACAATTTACAAAATTATGGGGTGCTTTAGGAAGCAGTTGGGGAATCAACCGTACCATGGCGCAAGTGCATGCCCTTTTATTAATTTCGCCGGAACCCCTATCAACAGAAGATGTGATGGAGCAATTATCGGTGTCAAGAGGGAATGCCAATATGAATTTGAGGGATTTAATGAATTGGAATCTTATTTATAAAGAACATAAAGCCGGTGACAGGAAAGAATATTTCAAAGCTGAAAAAGATATTTGGGAAGTGGCCAAGCGTATTGCTAAGGAACGTAAACGAAGAGAAATACAACCTCTTATTGCTTCGCTGAATTTATTGACAGATATTGATGAAGATAAACGCAACACAGAAGCGAAAGACTTTTTAGAAATGGTCAATAATATTCATACCGTGGTAACCAAAATGGATTCGGCAGTCGATACATTGATAAAAGCCGAAGAGCATAAATTTTTTGGCGCGATTGTAAAATTGCTGAAATAGGTATATCGCTCTTTTATTGCCTTGTATCAAATGAGTGAGTTGACGTCCTCATTCCTTGCTTTATATTTCTTTATGCTCTAATCCCAGCTATTCTTCCTTTTATCAAATACATCAAGGCCGAATTTAAATTGATACGGGTTATTGTATTTATTGGCAATGCTTGTGACATAGTACATACCAAATTTAAATTTTTCCCTGAATAAAGGAACTATCTTTTCGATGCCCACATAGGCTTCTGCATACCGAAGTTTTCGTTCCGGTACAAGCAACATTCCGCCGCCTGCTACTTCTAATAAATTAAGTTTTTTCAGGTAAGGAATTTTATTAATGACAGCACCATTAAAATGATGCAAATAATGGCCTTCATAAAAACGCCTAAAAATTGAGAAGGTCGAATCTAAGGATTGAAAACTGAGTAAAGGATTATTGAAAAGGGAAGGGTTGCCACGACTGATAAATTTATAATCGATATAGCGTAAATCTTTTTGCGTAATAAATTCACCCGAATAAATTCTGTACTGTGAAATGCCTGCTAACCCAAGTTTGAGTTTTTGAAAAACACCGCATTCAACATAGTCAAAATCAACCGCACTATGAAAGACATTCGGAATTCCTTTTCGCCATGTAGCGTACACAGTCGGGAATTTTGAACCTAACACAATTTTTTGTCTTGGTTCCCTGATATACATACTGAAGGGCGTGTACTCAAGTGTAATAGACGCGTAAAATGCATTGTAAGGGTCAAATTTGATGGGCTCATTGTTGAAGGTCAATAGCGTATCATATTGATGTGTGAGTTTTAACTGACCGAGCGATTGACGTTCGGCAAACTCAATTTTATTTCGCAGTATTAAACCATTTGCAATCTCTAATCCATGTTCTAATTCAAAACTATTTTTAAT
>JANNYV010000072.1:0-1848 GCA_031410275.1 Bacteroidota bacterium | reverse complement strand
GCTATTTCAGTTTGCGCTGTGAATGGCACAACACCGTCACTATCTATATAAAAGAATGCAGTGCCTAATGGACAATAAGTAACTTCTTTTCCATTAGTTATACTCCAGTTCCCAAATTCATCTTTGCTTCTTACAAACACAACATGATATCCACTTGATAAGCCGATAAAGTTAAATGTTGTAGTTAGATTCGATATATTCGAATTGGATAAAGAAGGTAGCGGAATGCTTATTCCATTTCCAAATCCTGGATCTGAATCTATAAAATATTCAAGACGCACTATGTTTTGGGCTTGAATAGAGAAAGCACCTAACATGATAATCAACGAATAGAAATATTTTTGAAGTGAATAATTGATAGTCATAATTATTGGTGTGATTGGGTTGAAATGATAATGGATGGAGTAGTTGAATTAATAACAGCCGGAACAGTAAATTGATAGATGGCAGGAATATGCGGAATAAAATTTAAATTAAAGGGAGCAGTTCCTGCAAACATGCCTACATTTTGAATGGAGAAGGAGGGCAATACTTGTTGGTCTATATCTAAATTTGACGTGGGATTTGCAAATACACTTGCAACAGAAGCGGTGACATTGCCGCTATTAGTTCCGGTGTTACTTACATTCATTAAAGAAGTGCAAATAACATTGTCGGTAAACGTGTTCGCTATGTTTGCGTTTGCATTGGTGCTAGTAAAATTGTTATTGCTTTTAAAAATATTTTTTTCAAAACTACTGTGATTAACGCTTCCTCCGTAAGTGTTTGTAGGGTCTGTAGCCACTTCACTGATTACATTATATCTAAAAATAAAATCTCTAGAACTACTATCTGTAATAATCCTTGCGGTGATATAGTTGTTTTCAAAAAGAATTCGCTTTGAAGCACCTGGAGAAGGAGAGGTAGCAATTACATTAAAGCTAGTTTGGTTACTATCAACCATTGGTTCGATATAAGGAAACCCTATTCTGCAATTTGTAAATTTCATATCATGTACACTTTCTAAATATACAATGCGAAATACACATCTATCTACTGTCGATGAATCAGAGCCGGGTTCAAAATAAAGAATATTATTAATATGCAATCCTATTACTTTCGTATGCGCTGCATGAATATAAAGTAATCTTACAGCAGATTGATTCGTATCTGCTTGAACAGTATTATTTGTTTGAGTCGTTAATCCATTTCCAATAATGGTTAAATTCGGTGTAGAAACTGTAATGTAACCTGTTGAACTAGATGCGTTGTATGTATTAGAGCTTGGCTCAATATGAATTGTGTCGCCGGGCAAAGCTGCATTCAGTGCATCTTGAACATGTGTATAATGCCCTGATTGAGGGAAAAATAAATGGTTATTTACTCTGCGAATAGTTGCATTGCTATGTTGTACAAGCAAGCAAATTTGTAGGAGGAAGAATATTTTTTTCATAGTTGATTTGATTAGAGTAAATAAAATTTACTTTGCTTTGCGTGCATTGATTTGAAAATTCATAATGCCTCCGGATAGACCGGATGCGTGAGCGGGTGCATGCCGATCTCGTTCGGCAGCCGGTTGCCCTTCCGTGTGTTGCAGGGAGAGCACGCGGTAACGACGTTGCCCCAGTCGTTGCGTCCGCCGCGGGACATCGGAATTACGTGGTCGCGCGTGAGGGACTCGCGCGGCCTGAGCTCGATGGCCTGATATTACGCCGCCTTGCCGACAAATTCGACTCAGAAACTCATCAGGCTCCCCAACGTTCTCTCATTTACACGAGAAAGGAAGCCATTGGACCCGTAGCGGTTGTCGCCCCAGATGAGTCTCCCCTCCTCGGTTGGCTCTCGGCATGCTTACCGCTATTAGCGATG
>JANNYV010000071.1:0-1871 GCA_031410275.1 Bacteroidota bacterium | reverse complement strand
AAGTATTGATCCATTCATTGGACCTGAAACGGTTTGCTGGAAAAATAAGACATACATGATAGTTGACAATCCAGCATCAATTTGCCCTAAGTTTGAAGCTTTTACAGCCCATGATGGGCTTAATATGCTTTTAGTAAATGAAAGAAGAGAAAATAAGGAGACAGTTTGGTCGCAATCTGTTGCTGTGACAGAAAATAATAAGTATTGTTTAAATTTTTGGGTTCGCCCTATTCATACAACCAAAAGTGGAGTAGATGGGAAACCTGCATTTCATGTTTGGATCGATGGTAAAATCTATTATGTTTTAAGCAAAGATGTCAAATTTGACCAATGGAAAAATTTTACATTTGATTATACAGCTCCGTATAATCATTCCGTTGAAATTAGAATTGAAGATGCTACCTATTCCGGAGGTTGGTGGTTTAACTATGCTATCGATGATATTTCAATGAAGAAATGCATACCAAATTTTACAATTACAATGCCGGGTGATACTTTGGAGCGTTGTATTGGAGCGACCTTAACAATCTATCCGGATATTTTACCAACAAATTTATCTTTATTATTTAAATGGAATGGAATTCCTCAATATAATGGAAGTCCATTTACCATAAATTCAGTTGCGCTTGGTGCAAACACTTATACCTTTTCAGCAACAGACGCAACCGGATGCACAAAGATAAAGACCATAATAGTCAATGGAATTATTTGCAGCCCTTTAAATCCGGTACTTACAACTACGCCGAGTAGTCCTTCATGCACGGGAGGAATGGATGCATCAATCACTACATATATATATGGCGGAACTCCACCTTTTCAATATCAATGGAATAATTTAGCCACCACTTCATCTATTACAGGTCTTAGTGCAGGGGCCTATATTGTTGTTGTTACAGATGCCCTTGGTCATACTGCAAGTGATACCATTATTATTTCAGATCCGGATCCTCTGGTTATTAATCATGAGGAGAGTAATACTGCGATAACCGATTCCGGTGGTTCAATTATTCTTAAGCCTCAGGGTGGGAAGTGGCCCTATACCTATCTATGGAATAATGGAAATACACATCATGCAATCTATAACCTGCCTATCGGGAACTACAGTGTATCAGTAACTGATGCCAATGGCTGCTCTGCTACATCGGTGGTTTCTATTCATCAATCACATACCGATCCCGAAGATTGTGGCAATCCGGATAAAGGTTATATCTTATTGATGAAGGAAGTTTTTGATTCGACCACTGTTGTCACAACAGATCTTATCAATAGTAATAGTTGTGATACATCCAGTTATAGTCTGGTAAATTACTCTGCTCAAAAATGTAGTTCCATGAATATAGTGGATGACAATACAGACGGTGCGGGAACATTTTTAGTGTGTGAAGGATCACCGACTTCTATTCATAAGAAAATCTGGAGTAAAAGTATCAGTGTTACTTTAGGAAATAAATACGCTATCAGTGCATACTATTTTTTAAAGTTAGACACCATTCATTCTGCACCGAGTCTCAGTTATGTAATAAATAATGATGTACAATTAAATTTCGATAGTACCATGGTTGATTCAAATGATTGGTCTAAAGTATCCACTTCATACATTGCAGATACCACAGGCATTATTGAATTTAGCATCGTACAAAATAATATCGGAGGAGCTTTTGGTCTTGATGATATTTCAATATTTGAATGCAAGCAACTCACCACACCCACAGTTGTTTCAAGTACAAACCTTGTCGTATGTCCCGGCACTATTTCAGATTCAATCACTGTATCAGTTACAGGAGGATTCCCGCCGTATGATGTTCTTTGGGATGATAGTATTGTAGCGAATAAAAGAGCCGGTCTTCCTATAGGTATTCATTATTTTGTTG
>JANNYV010000070.1:0-1717 GCA_031410275.1 Bacteroidota bacterium | reverse complement strand
AAAGATTCTAAACCTGTTGCTCTTACCTCTACACCATCAACTAAAATCATGGGTGCAGTACCACCTCTAATTGAGTTAATACCCCTTAGCAGAATATTTACTGGAGCGCCTGGAGAACCATTTTTAGAAGAAATTTGAGCTCCTGCTATTTTCCCTACTAACGCATCACCTACAGCACCTGTAGAAATAGATGGTAATTTATCAGCAGTTATAGATTCAACTGCTATAGCAACTTTCTTTTTACTAGTAGCAACACCTACACCCGTTACAACTATTTCCGAAAGAGATTTTGCATCTTGAATTAATTTTACTTCAGTGCTTCCGCTTCCTTTTATTGTTTGAGAATTAAACCCAACGTAAGAAATTTCTAATGCTGAACCTTGGTCTGCTTTCAGTTCAAATGTGCCATCTGAATTTGATATAGCATAAGTTCTTTTTCCCTTTACGTTTATGGTGGCTCCCGCTATTGGAGATCCATCTTTAGCATCGGTAACCTTTCCCTTTATTTGGGCTTGGGTAACCATTGAAAACATGCTGGCACATAAAAATGCCAGTAATAGTTTAATGTTTTTCATATAGTTTAAATTTTAAATATTAATTTCTGCGAATATAAGTAAAATAACATTTTATTATAATAATTATTATATAATATATTTTAGTGGTTTGCTATAGTCAAGTATTTATTGTATCAATGATATTTGAATGCAGGTAGTAATCATTTGTATTAAAGAAAATAGTAAAAAATATACCTAGCACAGATTTATATTTGCATCATCACCAACCTTCCCAACATATTACAAACCCCCATCGAATACCTCACAGGCATTTCTGCGCAACGGGGCGATGTTTTGCGCAAAGAATTAAACATTCATACGTACAACGATTTTATAAACCATTTCCCGTTTAGGCATATAGATAAAACACAGGTAGATACAATAGATTCTTTAAATATGCAAGATGAATATGCTTATGTAGCAGGCAAGTTATTGAGCTTAGACTTGTTGGGTGAAGGCAGAAGCAAAAGGCTTGTAGGAAAATTGAAAGACAATACCGGAATGATAGAATTGGTTTGGTTTCAGGGAATAAATTATGTTGAAAAAATATTGCATGTGGGGCAGCAATATTTGCTTTTTGGTAAACTCAGTTTCTTTATGGGTACAGCACAAATTGCTCACCCCGAAATTGAAAATTTTTCTCCTCAAAAATTAGCGGGCAAACCTAGCTTGGAACCAATTTATCCATGTACAGAAAAATTAAAATCAAGGGGAATAAACGGGAACAATATTGGGAAATTTACACAGGAAGTTTTTGCACGAATTACCCCAAATGATATTCCTGAAAACCTTCCACAAAATATTATTGAACAATACAAATTAATGGGGCGATATGATGCGTACAAACAAATACATTTTCCATCATCTGAAAGAAATTATCAACTAGCATTACGCAGGTTAAAATTTGACGAATTGTTTTTTGCGCAGCTAAGAATGAACCTTGTAAAACTGCAACGCCACCGTTTTAGCAGAGGAAATATTTTTGATAAAGTTGGTGGATATTTTAATGAATTTTACAATAATTATTTACCTTTTACCCTTACAAATGCACAAAAAAGAGTATTGAAAGAAATACGAAAAGATACAGGCAGCGGCAGGCAAATGAACAGGCTCTTACAAGGAGATGTAGGTAGCGGAAAAACAATGGTGGCATTGCTTTGTAT
>JANNYV010000069.1:0-4129 GCA_031410275.1 Bacteroidota bacterium | reverse complement strand
CATAGTCAAACAAGCGGAGCCATTAAAGAATTATTAAAACTTGCACCAACGGAAGCCACTTTGGTAATTGATGGAACTGATAAAGTAATTTCTATTCATGATATAAAGAAAGAAGATTTATTGCGTGTGAAGCCCGGTGATAAAATTCCGGTTGATGGTAAAATAAGCAATGGCGAAAGTAGTATTGATGAATCAATGATTACAGGTGAGCCAATTCCGGTAGATAAAAAAATGGGTGATGCTGTAATAGCAGGAACAATCAATGGCAACAAATCATTTGTAATGATAGCTGAAAAAGTAGGTTCAGAAACCTTGCTTTCTCAAATTGTTCAAATGGTAAGCAATGCAAGCCGTTCCAAAGCTCCAATTCAAAAATTAGCTGATAGCATAGCAAAATATTTTGTACCAATTGTTGTCATTATTTCTGTAACAACATTTTTTGTTTGGGCAAAATTTGGTCCTGAACCGTCACTTGTTTATGGGTTTATAAATGCAATAGCCGTTTTAATAATAGCCTGTCCATGTGCATTAGGGTTAGCTACACCAATGTCGGTTATGGTTGGCGTTGGAAAAGGAGCACAATCAGGAGTTTTAATAAAAAATGCAGAAGCATTAGAAAATATGAATAAAGTAAATGTTTTAATTACCGATAAAACAGGAACAATCACTGAGGGCAAACCTTCGGTTGAAAAAGTATTTTCGTCACAAATTGACGAGAAAACGTTGTTACAAAATATTGCTTCATTAAATCAGTATAGCGAACACCCTTTAGCTGAAGCGGTTGTTAAATATGCAAAATCAAAAAATATTTCATTAATAGAAGTAAAGGATTTTGAAGCTATCGCAGGCAAAGGAGTTTTAGGAACAGTTCTCAACAAAAAAGTAGCACTAGGAAATAAAAAATTAATGGAACAAGTTGGGTCAACAATTTCTGATGATATTGAAAATAAAATTATAACTGAACAGAAACTTGGTAAAACAGTTTCATACATTTCTATTGATGGTGTAGCTTTAGGGTTTGTATCTATTTCGGATGCAATAAAAACAACAAGCAAAGAAGCCATTAAAGAATTGATGGGGCAAGGAGTTGAAGTTATAATGCTTACAGGTGATACTGAAAATACGGCAAAGGCGGTAGCAGAAGAATTAAATTTAAGTTCGTACAAAGCAGGTTGTTTGCCCGAAGACAAACTCAATGAAATTAAACGATTACAATCTGAGGGAAAAATTGTTGCAATGGCTGGTGATGGCATTAATGATGCTCCGGCATTAGCCCAAGCTGATATAGGAATTGCAATGGGTACAGGAACTGATGTGGCTATTGAAAGTGCTAAAATAACGTTGGTAAAAGGAGATTTGCAAGGAATAGTAAAAGCGAAAAAATTAAGCCATGCCGTGATGAGAAACATCAAACAGAATTTATTTTTTGCATTTTTTTATAATGTGTTGGGTGTTCCTATTGCCGCAGGGATTTTATATCCTTTTTTCGGTATTTTACTTTCTCCAATGATAGCTGCTTTGGCAATGAGTTTTAGTTCAGTATCTGTGATTTTAAATGCATTAAGATTAAGAAGCATACAACTTTAAAATTTAGAAATAAGAATAAAAATGAACGCATTACTTAAACTAAAAACCGTACTCATAAAAATACTCAAATCTATTTTCATACATAAAAAATCTTGTTGCAAAATTGTAGTGTTATTTCTATTGACACAAAATGCTATGGCGCAAAAAGTAGTTCGTTACGATTTATATGTAAAAGATACAACAGTAAATTTTACCGGAAAAGAAAAGAGAGCTATTGCAGTAAACGGACAAATACCAATGCCTACGCTTATGTTTACAGAAGGCGATACTGCAGAAATTTATGTTCACAATGAAATGAATGAATCAACCTCTCTTCATTGGCATGGTTTGTTTTTACCGAATCAATATGACGGCGTTCCGAATCTTACCCAAATGCCTATTAAAGCGCATACTACGCATTTGTATAGATTTCCAATCATACAACATGGCACTCATTGGTATCATAGCCACACAGGTTTGCAAGAGCAAATTGGGATGTATGGCTCATTTATAATGAATAAAAAAGCAGATGATAAAACATATAGAAAAGGTATTGATGATTTGCCAACTGTTCCGATTATTTTAAGCGAATGGACAGATATGAAACCTGAAAATGTGCATCGAATGTTGCATAACGCAACAGATTGGTTTGCTATAAAAAAGGGAACAACACAAAGCTATTCGGAAGCTATTCTACATGGCGAATTAAAAACAAAAATGACCAACGAATGGAAACGCATGAATGCAATGGATGTAAGTGATGTATATTACAACAAGTTTCTAATTAATGGGCAAAGTGAAAACCAACTTTCCCAATTCAAAGCAGGAGATAAAGTACGTTTACGAATTTCAAATGGTGGCGCGTCGACATATTTTTGGCTTACTTATGCAGGTGGTAAAATGACCGTTGTTGCGAACGATGGAAATGATATAGAACCTATTGAAGTAAATCGATTAATTATTGCCGTTTCAGAAACTTATGATGTCATTCTTACCATTCCTAATGAAAATATCTCTTATGAATTTCTAGCAACTGCTGAAGATAGAACTAATTCAGCTTCTATTTATATAGGTCAAGGTATCAAACAACTTATTGCCCCACTTGCAAAATTAAAATATTTTGAAGGCATGAACATGATGAATGACATGATGAAAATGAATGGTGATTTAGATGATATGGGAATGCATATGAGCCTCAATCAAATGGATATGAATGTGGTTATGTATCCTGAAATTACTGGAGAGCAAAAAAAGAAAGCGGACAAAAAAATGGGCGATATGAAAATGACTGAGGATGATTATAACAGTAATCAATTATCAGATATTGTTACACTCAACTATGCCATGCTTAAATCGACTACCCTAACAACACTTCCCAAAGATGTACCAGTAAAGGAATTACATTTTGAATTAACCGGAAATATGAATCGCTATGTTTGGAGTTTGAATAATAAAGTAGTTTCTGAAACAGATAAAATATTAATTCATAAAGGAGAGAATGTCCGTGTAATTATTTACAATGGCTCTATGATGCGCCATCCTATGCACCTTCATGGACACGATTTTCGGTTATTAAACGGACAAGGAGACAATGCACCTTTGAAAAACATTGTGGACATTATGCCAATGGAAACGGACACCTTAGAGTTCAATGCCAATGTAGAAGGTGACTGGTTTTTTCATTGCCATATTTTATACCACATGATGAGCGGAATGGGTAGAGTTTTTACATATGAAAATCAAGCACCTAATCCTGAAATACCAAATCCGAAATTAGCTAAGCGTAAACTCTTTGCAGACGATAGAAGGTTTCACATTATGTTTGATAATGATATTGCCAATAATGGGAATGATGGAATGGCCATGTTGCAAAATACACGATGGAGCATTGGCACAGAATGGCGACTTGGTTATCATGCCAAGCATGGATATGAAATAGAGACTCATATTGGAAGATACATTGGAAAAATGCAATGGTTAATGCCATTTATTGGCTTTGATAGTCGGGTTAGAAAAATGGGAATTGATGAACAGCAAAGAACAATTTTCGGGCTGAAAAATACAAAGGACAATAGAATGTTGTTGAGCGTTGGCGTGGATTATACCTTGCCAATGTTGGTAATAATACAAGGCGAAATTTATCATGATGGGAATTTTAGAATTCAATTGATGCGAGATGATATTCCAGTTTCAAAAAGAATTCGAATGGGTTTAATGATAAATACCGATAAAGAATACATGGCAGAGCTACGATATATACTTGGTAAAAATGTTGGTATTAGGATGCACTACGATAGTGATATGGGTTTAGGGTTAGGAATAAGAATTAATTATTAATACCATCATTAAAAAATAAAAAATTCATTTTATGAGCAGCAAAGTACAATCAAAGTTCGAACGCTGTTTTTTTGCTAGGCAGTTTCCCAGCGCGGACTGCACATTGAGACGGCCCACGCCCAGCGCTTGCACAGCGGCGGGCGCAGCACTCAAGGCCGCAAGCGCGGCAATCGCCAGCGCGGTCGGGGCGGCAAAGAAGGGGCGGTTTTTCAAGGCGTCTCCACAA
>JANNYV010000068.1:0-1633 GCA_031410275.1 Bacteroidota bacterium | reverse complement strand
AATCCAAGTTCCTAAAAAATCAGCGCCGATACTTACGATGACCTTTGCATTATCAAATCGATATGCCGGAATGGCCCTTACGCCAAATGAACTTTGATTTGCATCTAACAAACCACTGTATGAAACGGCGTCATACATAATATGCTTTGTGCTTGGGTATTTTTGTGTAAACTGTGTAATTGCTTGCGCTGTTGTAACACTATTATTTGTAGAGGTAATTAAATACATGGGTGCTCCTCCCATTCCGTTCAACGCATCACCAACCATTTTATCTACTGCTTCCCAAGTACTTTCTTCTTTATTTATTTTGGGAGATTTTAATCTCGTTGCATCATATAAGTTTAATACAGAACCTTGAATACGAGCTGTTGTTGCGCCATGAGTCAATGTGCTGTCACTATTTCCTTCTATTTTTATTGGTCGGCCTTCACGTGTTCTAACCAATACCGGTACGGCTTCTCCTCCATCGACATAGGTTGATGCAAATAATAAAGGTACACCAGGTGTAACATTCTCAGGCTTTATAGCGTATGGAATCGCATTACGAACATGCATTTCACAACTTGCTGCCATCGTTGCTGCCACTGTACTGAAGCCTAAGTATTTCAGAAAATCGCGACGTGAAGTGCTTGCTTCGGCAATGCTTTCAAATTCATTGAATGGCAAGTCCTCACGAAATTCATTCGCTTCTATTTCCTTAAACTGCGTAGAGGGTTTCAATTCCTCAAGTCCTTTCCAATATTGTTTTTTACTCATGTTATTATCGATGTCCGATGTCCGATGTCCGGAAGCACTTCCTATGTTTCATGCTTCGTTTTTCGTATTTCGTATTTCGTATTTTTTAATATTGTTTTCTCATCTATTTCATTTGATGTTTGTCATTCGTTATTCAGATGCATTACCTGACATCGAACATCGAATCCCGAACATCTAGTAATGGCATCGCTGACATTCCAATCCTCCAATTTCACTGACTTTCACATCCTCACGTTTTCCTGATTTTATTTCGTCATGATATTTTTGGAAGATAGAATAGTAATTATTATCGGCAAATTGAACCTTGGTATTCCGGTGACAGTTGATACACCAGCCCATACTTAAATCAGCAAATTGGTATACCTCATCCATTTCCTGTATACCGCCATGACAGCGCTGACAAGCCACTTTACCTGAAACCACATGCAATGAGTGATTGAAATAAACATGATCAGGAAGATTATGAATTTTAACCCATTCAACAGGTTTTGCTAAAATATTTCCCTTTGCATCACGGTTGTAATCTTTCTTACTCGCATTCCATCCTGCGGCTGCATAAAGCTTTTGAATTTCTTTTGTACCATCAACAGCATGTCCTTCTAAATCGACTAACGGATGCTTATCGGCTCCGGTATATTCATTGATTTGCTTATGGCAATTCATACAAACATTGGTCGAAGGAATTAACGCATGTCTACTCTTTTCAGCACCCACATGACAATACAAACAATTTATTTGATTGATACCGGCATGTACTTTATGCGAATAAAAGATAGGTTGTTTGGGCATATAATTTTTTTGTCTGCCCAACTCAGAACCTTTTGTTAACCAAACACCAAAACCAACAATGGCAATTACAGCAAACAAAGCAATCACT
>JANNYV010000067.1:0-3394 GCA_031410275.1 Bacteroidota bacterium | reverse complement strand
TGGACGACCATGAATTTAAAAATTCAATAGATCAACGAGCTAAGTCGGGAATTAACAGACTAAATGGACTCTAAAAAGCCATTACCTTTTAGCTATTATCTAAATAAAATTGTCCATCCACAAAACGAAATACTATCTTTGTTTTGTGCTGACTAAACTTCATATACGCAACTATGCAATCATCGAAGAAATAGAAATTTCTTTTAAAAACGGGTTGACCATTATTACAGGCGAAACAGGTGCCGGAAAATCTATCCTTATGGGTGCCCTCTCCCTCATACTGGGCGAACGCGCCGATTCAAAATCACTTTTGCATAAAGAAGAAAAATGCATTATTGAAGGCATATTTAATATTCATCAAATTGATACAGCAAAAAAGTATTTGACTCAATATGAATTTGATGCGGATGACGAATTAATTATTCGTAGAGAAATTACAAGTAACGGAAAGTCGAGAGCATTTATTAACGATACACCGGCAACACTGATTCAGTTATCCGGTTTGGCTTCGATACTCATTGATTTACACCGGCAATTTGATACACAGGAATTACAACAGACTTCAGAGCAACTTCATTTGGTAGACGAAGTTTGTAAACAAAAACAAACTCTTCTCGAGTATCAATTGTCATACAAAAAATGGAAAATACTTCAACAGGAATTTCAGCTTCTTGCGGAAAAAAACAGGCTAATAAAACAAGAGTCCGATTATCATCAATTTTTGTATATTGAATTAGAAGCATTCAATCCGAAGAAAAATGAATTGGAAAATGCAGAAAATGAATTAGACATACTGAATCATAGTGAGGCATTAAAAACTAGTTTACAATCAGCCTTACTTTTATTAAAAGAGAATGAAGATCCAATTCTGTCTCAGTTAAAAACTATTATTTCTCAATTTGAACCACATGCAAACAAACTCGCGACACTCGATGAGATAAAACAGCGTATCAATTCAACATATATTGAACTTAAGGAAATCAGTTCAGAATTGGAACATATGTATGATAATACAAACTATGATGAAGAACGAATTAACCAATTGACAGAGCGATTGAATGAAGGCAATCGTTTATTAAAAAAACATGGGCAGAATAATACGGATGCATTAATAGAAATTAGATCTCAACTCGAAGAAAAAATAAGTAGTGCTTCCACCGTTGATGAACAAGAATTAAAATTGGCAAAAGAGATTGAAGAAGAATACAAACAACTGACAAAAATTGCCTTGCAACTTTCTGAGACAAGAAAAAAAATGATTCCATCGATCGAAAAAAATGTGAATGCGTTGCTTAAGAAAGTTGGGATGCCAAATGCAAGTATTCAAATTTCAATTACACAGGTTGACTATAATTATACAGGATTCGATAAAATTGATATTCTTTTTGATACAAACAAAACAGGAAAATATGCATCCATTTCTAAAGTTGCTTCCGGCGGGGAACTCAGTCGTTTGATGTTATGTATCAAATCGCTTCTAGCAAATTCTACGTCGTTGCCAACATTGATTTTTGACGAAATTGATACCGGTATTTCAGGAGAGACTGCGTTGCAGGTTGGTCATATTATGAAAGAGCTTTCGCAACACCATCAATTAATATGCATTACACATTTACCTCAAATAGCCAGCAAGGCCAATCAACATTTATATATTTACAAAGAAGAAAATAATCAAGGAAACATTAGTACACTAATGAAAGAAGTGCATGATGAAGAGCGGATAAATATTTTAGCCGAAATGCTGAGCGGCAAACAATCGTCTTCACAGGCAAAAGAAATGGTGAAGCAATTGATGAAATAGGAAGCTATTATTAAATGCTAAATTCCTATAGTATGCCCCATTTATCCAAATGGTCTGATTACATCAACGACCCAGCCCTCGCTCATATTCCAACTCCTTTAATCGTTTGAGTTCATTTAATTCCATCCCACCATATCGGGATTTCCAATTGTAAAAAGTAGTGAATGTGGCTGTAAAATTTAGCAGTATGTAAATATAGTTTTTAGTTTTGAAATTAGCCTTATGGAATCAAAACGGAAGCGAGCTCTGCCTATACCAAGCCTGAAAAAACATTTCAAAGCAGTGTATAATAGTATAATCTATACCAAACTAACGTTTTATGAAATATAAAACTTTATTTAATACGAATTTTCATTAGTTTTTGATGGTATGCTTGTGGATGGTTATAGCATCTTAATTAAGGCATTCACTAATTAAATTTAAAACTCGCACTAAATATAAATACTCTAGGTGCTCTATTTTTAGTAAAGATTTTATCTTTTTCGGTTAACGTTCTGCTTCTATCAAAATCGAGATAGGTTATTATATCCTGAGCTAATAAATCTCTGGCATTAAATTTTAATTCTAGTTTATTATCTAAGAAAGTTTTAGCTATTTGAAAATCAATTACAGTTCTTTCCTTATCATAATATTCTGGTAATACATTACTACCTGCAATAGCAAGCCTTTGGCCAATTCTATTTAAAGAAAGGGTAGATGATAAACCAGCACTATCACCTACATAACTTAGTGCAACATTTATGATGTAAGGCGACTGACCTTGTAAAGAACGCGAACTTATAGAATCTAATGCATTACCAACAGATACCAGCGATCTTGTAATAGTGCCATTACCTGACAAAGTAAATCTATTAAGCAATGATTTTTCATTTTTTCTATTAATAAGTGTAGATAAAAGAACCCTAAATTCAACTTCTGCCCCAGAAATGGTTGCAGACTTGCTTTGAACGTATTGTGCCTCACTTGGGTAAAATGATGAAGTAGAAAACTCAATTGGATTTTTAATTGCTTTATGAAAAGCAGATACAGAAAGCAACTGTGCCCTGCCTGGGAAAATTTCATATCTAACATCAAAATTATTTAAACTTGCTCTTTTTAAATTTGAATCACCGGCAACAAAAAAACCTGAAAGATAATCTGGGAAACCAAAATTTGCTAATTCTCTGTATTCAGGTCTATTTAAAGTTTTGCTGTATGACAAGCGAATATTTGTTTTTTCAGTTAATGAATAAACTAAATTAGCTGAAGGACAATAATCTACCTTTGTGTAATTAATATTTATTGCACCTAACCCACGTTGAGCAGCAACTAATTTTTGATTAAAACTTTCCATTCTTACACCATAAATAAATCTAAATTTTTTGTAACGCTGATCATTCATTAAATATGCATGCAGAGTTGAAGAAGATGCATCATAAGCAGAATTGGGAACTGTCGCATCATTCACTAATGTGGATGCTTTACCATTAGAAAGGACACCCAAGTTTTGCGTCAAAAAAATCTGATCATAAGGTAAATTTAGTAGTGAATAATCTACTTCATAAGGATTGCCGGTTATAGCTTGTGCAAAACCTAATACTCTATTCGTATAAT
>JANNYV010000066.1:0-1920 GCA_031410275.1 Bacteroidota bacterium | reverse complement strand
GTTTTTAAATGTAAAAATTCTTATAAGTACAAGTTTGTATTTGTTATTAATTGTGGATTGTTTACTTCATTTATTTAAAAGTTCAATATACCCAATTTCTTTTTTATACATATAGCAAATTAGTTTATTATTCAAAGCAATAGCTTCAACTGGTCTAAATAAAGGAATATAACCCAACGTGCATAAAATGTCATATGCCACATATATATCCTCAACTTCGTAACAAATATGATAAGGAGTAACTCCAGACTTTTTTAGGATTTTATTTACAGAAGATGATTCATCAATTGGTTCAATAAGTTCGATCTTTGGGTTTCCCGCTTTTGTAAGAAAACAAAGTTTTACATTTTGAATAGAATCGAAGATTATTTCACTTGCCAGATACCCAGCTGTTAAATATAATTCTGATGTACTTCTTATATCATTAGTAACGTACCCAATATGATGAAATTTGAAATCTGATAACATAATAACTTTATTTTAATATAATACGGTCAACTATATCGCTAATACTTTTAGTTTTAATTGTTTCCTTTGCGGAAAATTTTATATTATATTTTTTTTCAATTTCCATTAATATCTGTATGTGATTCAATGAATCCCACTCACCAATATCATCTGGCGTGGTTTGCTCTGTAAGAAGTAGCTGATCATCATTCAGTACATCAGAAAATATTTCCTGAATTTGTTTTAAAATTTCATTTCTTTCCATGTTGTTCTATTTGTTTAACTGTTTTTTTTTTAATTAATGAAACAATCCATTATAACGTAAGAATCCACGTCTAATGAATATAAATTTTGCTCATCATCTTCAGTTTTGCAAAAGCCTAAATTAACATAATGATCCTTTACGATTTCATTCTTAGGTGTAGCAATATATTCACCGATTATTTGTTTATATCCATTTGCTATGGCATATTTCACAATAATATTGAGTGCGAAATTCTCCATTCCTCGTTTCAGAACCCGGCAACTCATCAACCAAGTGTCAATGAACAATATTTTATCGCTTCTCTTTTCTAATATAATTACGCAAATCAAACCATTATCACCAAATTTATCTGAAAGGGTGAAACAAAAATTTCTAAAGCGCTTGTCCGAAGATATTTCCTCAATGTCACTTTCTGAATATCTTTTTGTACGTAAGTTAAATTGATTACTTCTTTGGGATAGTTGAGCAACTCGTGGAGTATTAAAGGGATTGAATTGATTGATTTCTGATTCCATGTGCAAGCTCATCAAAAAATCCACTTCATTTGTATAACGAGCTTTAAATGAGGTGCGTTGTGATTCTATCTGATATTGTTTTGTCCTATCTGCATCATTGAGGCTGTATGAGGCGGTTTCAAACAAATTTAAACCATAAAGGTATTCTAAATATTCAGCCGGATCTTCCGGTAATTCAGGAATGAAAATATCAGGTATGTTTTGGCGTACCATATTACGCTCGAAAGGATTGTCATCTAAAAAAACCATTGAATCAAAACTGATATTTAATATGGATCGAATCTGTCTGATGTTATTTGCTTTGTTATCCCAATTTGCAATAAACACAGCTATGTCCGATAATTTTAAAACCATTTCCGGATGTTTTTCAAAGGGCTCTTTTGCGATTTTTTCATTATTTTTAGAACAAATTGCAATTATAACTCCTCTGTCTTTTAATTTTTTAATCCATTGTTGAAATTCAGTATATGCCTTACCAATACCTAAACCAATCCCAATTTGGATGTTTTCCAGTCCGTCGTCCCCTATTACCCCTCCCCAAATAGTATTATCTAAATCAACAATCAGGCATTTCTTGAATTTTCCTTGCGTTGCTAAAATAATATCCATCACCTTCGATGCAACTAAGGGAATTATATCTAAGGATAAAACCATATCTGCATTAACATAAATGGAGGAATTGAACATTCAGGA
>JANNYV010000065.1:0-3754 GCA_031410275.1 Bacteroidota bacterium | reverse complement strand
ATTCCTTTATTAGTTTGGTTAGTTGTTGCATAGAAGCGCGAAAGCTGCCCATCGAATTAATGACTATGCGGAAATATTAAAGAATATTATTTTTTTAAAAGACTCATTACATAACAAAAATTCTGAGGGCGCTATTGCTGAAATGGTCACCAAGTATGAGTTGCAAAAAAAAGAGAATATCATTATTCAGCAGGATAACAAATTAATCAGAAACAGATATATTTCTATTGGTTCCGCTATTGCCGTTATTTTAGCCTCACTTATCTTTTGGCTTATTTATCGGAATTATTCCCATATCCAACAGCGAAAAATGGAACAGGCATTGGCTGCAGAAAAAATTTCTTCTATCAAAGCGGTGCAACAAGCTGAAGAAAAAGAACGCAAACGAATCGCAGCTGATTTGCATGATAATCTAGGTTCTTATGCAGCCGCCATTACTTCAAATATTCGTTATCTGAAAGAAGAACCACTCAAAGACAATGAATTTATTATTTCCCAACTCGATGAGAATGCACAAGGTATCGTTACACAACTCAGCGATTCTATTTGGGTATTAAAAAACGAACAGTTACCCATTACCAAATTGGCCGACCGTTTTAAAGCATGGACACAACGTATCATACAAAATTACCCGACCGTAAAATATTTTTATGAAGAAGATATTACAAATGATATTGAACTTACACCGGGAAAAATTTTGAATATTTTTTTAATTTTAAAAGAATGCTTGAACAATTCATTGAAGCATAGTAATTGTACTGAAATAAGAATTTATTTTGTCAGCAATGAAAAATTGCATTTACGTATCGAAGACAATGGTAAAGGCTTTCAGAGTAATATGTTGAATAGAGGGAATGGGGTGGAAAATATTAAATACCGGGCAAAGGAATGTGATCTGCATGTGAGTTGGCAATCACTGACACCATCGGGAACGCGTGTTGTTATTTCAGGAGATTGAAGAATGCAGAATTTGAAAATGAGAGTATTTGAGAATTTGAAAATGATTACAATCGAACCTTCTTTCTTTTCACATTGTTGGTACAGACTGGAGGTTAAGTGCGTTGGCGTTCCAATAAATTTATGTCTAGCGGTGGTATTCGAGCGATGGAGAAAGAGCTAATAGCTATCAGCTAATGGCTAATATCTTTTTAATGATAGAGTAATAAAAATAAACACTACTACAAACTAAGTATATCAAAGACCAATTGTGAAATTTACTTTTGAAACGTGAAAGAAAGAAACAGCATGATAAAAATTGCATTGGTTGATGATAATCAAATCAACAGAAATAGTTTTGTGCAAAAAATAAATCAATTTCCATCTATTGATTTAGCCGTCATCGCATCTAATGGGCATGAGTTTTTAGAAGCCATCAAAGGCTTACCACTTCACCTTCTTCCTGAAGTCGTATTTATGGATATTGAAATGCCCGGCTTAAACGGAATTGAAACAATCCGTTTGTCGAAACCTATTCATGATGCAATGCATTTTATAGTACTCACCGTTTTTGAAGATGAAGAAAATATTTTTGAAGCTATACAAGCCGGGGCTTCGGGCTATTTACTAAAACACGAATCGCATCATACTTTATTTGAATCTATTTTAGAAGTGCTTGAATTTGGTGGCGCTCCAATGAGCCCGGCTATTGCGCGTAAAACATTGCGACTGCTTGGTCAACAAAAAAATCATGAATCAAAATCGAATTCAGATTTAATAGATTCACTTCTTTCCGAACGGGAACGTGAAGTGCTGATGCATATGGTGAATGGTTATGACGCGAAACGTATCGCCGAATTGACTAATATTAGTACACTCACCGTACGTAAACATATCTCTAATATTTATCTCAAACTACATGTCAATTCAAAGGCCCAAGTTATTTCGATGGCACATAAAAATAACTGGCTCTGATTTTTGTGAAGGTGTAAGGGTGTAAAGGTGTTAGTGCGTTAAGGTGTTAGTGTGTTGAGGTGTTAAGGCGTTAAGGTGTTTGAGCGTTGCGGCATCATTCAATAAAATCTTATAACTTAATAACCCAATAACCCGCAACCCGTAACTATATAACCCGCAACTCCCTAATACACCACATTCGCATTATCCGTTACCCGGCCATGTTCAGTGCGAAGAATACGTGAACGGAATTTTTGAAGGATACTATAATCATGTGTGGCCATAATAATAGCAGTGCCATAGTCGACACAAATTGAATGTAGCAATGCCATGATTTCATCTGAGGTATCAGGGTCTAAATTTCCGGTCGGCTCATCCGCTAAAATAAGTTTGGGATTATTGAGCAGAGCTCGTGCAATATCAACACGTTGTTGTTCGCCACCACTCATTTCATAAGGCATTTTATTTCCTCTCCCTTTTAGCCCAACTTTGCCTAATACACTGTCAATTTTTTCTTGCATCAAATTTTTATCCGTCCAACCGGTAGCACGAAGTACAAACAATAAATTTTCATTGACATTTCTATCCGTCAACAATTGAAAATCCTGAAACACAATGCCCAAATTTCGTCGAAGGAAAGGAACATTTTTCCATGTAAGGTCTCTTAAATTAAAACCACAGACATCGCCTTCACCTTGCATCAGCGGAATATTTCCGTAAAGGGTTTTTAATAAACTTGATTTTCCTGTACCGGTCTTTCCAATCAGGTACACAAACTCTCCTTTATGTATGGTCAGGTCTACATTTCCTAATATCAATACACCACCCTGATATATCTGTGCGTTGCGGAGTTGTAATACAACTTGTTGATTGTCGATCATAGGAATTAAAATTTATATAAAGGCAAAAGTAGGGTGAAAACATGAAAGAGTTGTAAGTTGTAAGTTGCAAGTCGTATGTTGAGAGCTGACTATACTTTATTGAATTGTCTTTCTACTTTCGACGAATTACTTTCTATTGATATTCATTTTCAAATTTTCAAATTTCCTCATTTTCAAATTTCCTGCTTACTTTTGCTTTCAAACAAAAATCTTATGCCTCATTATACTTCCCTAGGTCGCATTCCTGCCAAACGTCATACGCAATTTCGAAAAGAAGACGGAGGTTTATATTCAGAAGAATTATTTAGCACAGAAGGATTTTCATCTAACTACTCCTTGCTCTATCATATTCATCCGCCAACTCAGATTATCGATACCAAAGAACCAACCGATGTCAATCCGAAAGCGGCCACCGAAAATATTTTAAAACATCGGAGTTTTCAGGGATTTAATATCACCGCTGAAGATGATTATTTGAAAAGCAGAAAACCTGTTTTAATTAACAGCGATTGTCATATTTCGTTGGCGGCACCGAAGGATAGTATGACAGATTATTTTTATAAAAATGCCGATGCCGATGAAGTCATTTTTGTGCATGAAGGCAGCGGTATTTTATATTCACAATATGGTGAACTCGCCTTTAGCTATGGCGATTATATTGTATTACCACGAGGAACTATTTATCGAATACATTTCAATACCACTGAAAATCGTTTATTGATTATTGAAAGTTTTGGCCCTATCCGTTTTCCAAAACGATATGTCAGTAAATATGGTCAACTCATGGAGCATTCTCCTTTTTGTGAGCGCGATATTCGAACACCCAATAATTTAAATCCAATTGATCAGACAGGTGAGTTTTTAATTCGAATTAAGAAGAAAGGACTGTTATATCCTGTCACCTATTCAACACATCCCTTTGATGTGGTTGGGTGGGATGGATGCGAGTATCCATTTATTTTCAGTATCCATAATTTCGAACC
>JANNYV010000064.1:0-1839 GCA_031410275.1 Bacteroidota bacterium | reverse complement strand
AGGGTTCACAACGACGGTTCCATGAGCAGGATTTGCAATGACTGTCGGCTGTCCGATTGTATTACCATTCGGGTCGCTGTCATTACATTTGATACACATTATGACTGCAGTATTCATTGGAGTAGTAGCATGATCATCTTGTGCAATCACAGTATTTACTAAGTTAGTATATAAAGGTGTTACAATAATAGTCAATGTAGTGGTGTCACATACAGTTGGCAATGCCGAACAAACCACATATTGCATACTGTCTCTTCCTACAAAACCAAGGTTAGGTGTATATGTATATGTACCATCCGCATTCAATACAGTATTTCCATGGCTGGTATTTCCTATCGGAGAAAATGTACTGCCAGGTCTTACATTATCATTTGTTGCAACGGTTCCGCTTACCGGAATATTGACAATAGTTTGATTAATATCAGGATTTGCATCTTGATGAACAATCCCAAAATTGATACCTGCAATACTTACTGAGCCAACAGTTACACTTGTATTACCATTCGCAGTACCATCGCCTGCCACCGCTGTTCCTTCTCCAACATTTGCCCAACCATTTGGTAACGATGAAGTTGGTGCAGGTAATCCGATTGTTCCTACAGTTGTACTTAATGAAACATTATACATAGCATTTGCAGGGACATGACTAAATGAATAGGTGCCATTTGCAGCCACCGGTGTTGTAGCCACAACATTACCTATATTATCTACAAGGTTTACAAATAATAAAGTATTTAAGTTAGTTCCGATACCATCTACTAAGCCATTCGCCAAACCATTCGCATCATTAAAAATGGTTCCAGCCAAACCAACTGTTACACGAACTGCATAATCTTCAATCTCACCACTTCCGAAACCTCCTGTTGCATTCGATGATGTAAGTAAAACAGAACTCATACGAAGACGAAGGAAAGTTGTATCATTATTATTCACAACAGTTGGTAATGAAGAAAAGGTTAATGTAACTGATTGCTGACTAGCACTATTTGGCACACTTACAGAAGCATGTTCGGATGTTTCAAAAGTTCCGTTCGCATTTGCATCTATCCAACCATGAAGCAATATAGTTGCACCCGAATTATTAAAAACCGAAACCTGCACTGAATAAGCATTTGTACCTTCATCAATAGTAGGTACTATGCTAATACCATCTTCATCATCGGCGACACCTGAATTTAAATTATCATCACCCATTGCATTTTGAGTACTGTTTGAATAAGCTTCTGCATCAGTGCTTGACCCGATTTTTATTTTATATGTCACAACTGATTTAGCCGCGTTACCCCCTTCATAACCTGAAGGTGCATCACCGAAATCAAATGTACTTGGGTTGAATCCAAAAATAAAATGTTGATCGCTACCCCCTGTTTGTGCATCTGTTGATTTATCAAAACCGGGTAAACCACTCATCCATTGAGCTGGCATTGTAGTTTCAACTGAGTGAATGGTAGATGCAATGTAAGCAGATCCGGTATTCGGATTATATGATAAATGGCCCGCTCCAGTTAATACACCTGTATTACCCATATAATCTTTTTCAGTGCCTCCAATATAAGTCGAAAACTCACTTAAGGTAAGGTCTTTAGAAAAGTTAGAATAGGTTTGATCAATTAAACCACCAAACGTGCCTTGATAATAATCTGAAGGCGGAGTTGTATTTTGAACAGGATAATTTGTAGAGGTCGTTGTTCCAAATAATAGGATAGTTTGAGAACGGGGTTCTACTAATAATCCACCAATTAAATCTTCACCGGTGCCGCCCATATACGTTGATGCAAATCCTGCACTCCCACCATTCAACGAAATTCTCGATAGGAATTGATCCATGGCACCACCACC
>JANNYV010000063.1:0-3616 GCA_031410275.1 Bacteroidota bacterium | reverse complement strand
ACAGTGGTTATGTCAGCTATAATCAACGGGAAAGTAAGCCAGACATTACGCCGACAATTTTTCCGAAAAGCAAAAAACAAAATAATTATTTCATGGTTCACTTTCCGCAGTTGAACGCTTATCTCACCAAAGAAATGACCAATTGGTTTTTTTCGACCTTGGTATTAATTCTTTTCCTTTTAATTCTTGCCTATGCGGTGTTTATCATCTTCAAGCAGAAGCGGCTTTCCGAAATTCAAAAAGATTTTGTAAATAATATGACGCATGAATTTAAAACTCCACTTGCTACAATAAAAATCTCTTCAGAGGTGTTGAAAAATCCGCAGATCATTAATAACCCTGAACGTCTCTTAAATTATGCAACCATTATTAATAATGAAACAGCACATCTCACCAATCAAGTAGAACGGGTTTTACAAATGGCCAAAAGTGGACGGGACACGATAGAACTTAATCGCGAAATAGTTGCCTTAAATCCGTTACTTCAAACTATGCTTGACAAAACATATCGTCCTTTAGTGCGTTCTCGGGGAGGTGATATTGTTATTCATATTGAACCGATTGATATTAAAATATTTGCCGATGAACTTCATATAAAAAATGTGATTAGTAATTTGTTGGATAATGCAATCAAGTATTGCATACAGAAACCCTATATTGTCATCGATTGCAAGGAAGTGAAGGATGGTGTTTCTATTTCTATTAAAGACAATGGCATTGGTATTTCAAAAGAAAATCTGCCGCATATTTTTGATAAGTTTTACAGAATCCCAACAGGCAATTTGCACGATGTAAAGGGCTTTGGATTAGGTTTGAATTATGTAAAATTAATTTGCCGTCAACATGGGGGAAATATAAAAGTTTCAAGCGAACTTGAAAAAGGTTCAGAATTTTGTATATTTATACCGAAATTTCGTTAAACGTTAATTAGCTATGCCACAAAAAACAAAAATACTTTTAGTTGAAGATGATGCCTCTCTTGGTTATGTCATTAAGGACAGCCTCGAAGAACGTGGTTATGAAGTCACCCATGCAACAGATGGAAATGCAGGTTGGCAACAATTTTCAAAGAACTTTTACGACCTTATTTTATTAGATGTCAACATGCCCTTGAAAGATGGCTTCACCTTGGCAGCTCAAATCAGGAGAAAAAATACGCATATTCCTATATTATTTATTACTGCTAAAAACATGCAGGAAGATAAAATTGCAGGTTTTAAAGCCGGAGGTGATGATTATATTACGAAGCCATTTAGTATGGAGGAACTGATGTTGCGTATTGAAGTATTTATAAAACGTACCAAAGGGACAGACCCTGATGAATTGATTTTTATGATTGGTCAAACCCAATTCGACTTTCCGAATCTGACTGTTAAAGGTCCCAATACCGATGTTCGACTTACACAAAAGGAAGCTGACCTATTACGTTTCTTTTGCTTAAATGCTAATCGCGTTATTAAACGCGAAGAAGTACTGACAAAAGTTTGGGGAAAGGATGATTACTTCTTAGGTCGAAGTATGGATGTTTTCATTACCAAAATTCGTAAGTACCTTAAAGAAGAAACAGAAATTGAAATTCAAACAATACACGGTGTTGGATTTAGGTTTATTAATCCTAGCGCGAAAGTTGCTGAACAATAGCCTCTTGTACTTCTTTCAATTCCGTTGGTGTAGGTGTTAGTTTTAATCTTGTAAAATTTAAATCATCTGCTGAATGAATCGGCACTAAATGCATGTGTGCATGAGGCACTTCCAAGCCTATCACACTTATACCGCAACGCTTACAAGGCATACAGGCTTCAATGGCCTTGGCAATAGGTTTTGCAAAAAGCAATATATTAGATAAATAAAAATCATCGAGCTCAAACAATTTATCTGTTTCTTTTTTCGGCACCACAAGTACATGACCTTTTACTAAGGGATTGATATCAAGAAATGCATAGAAGTTTTTATCTTCAGCTATTTTATAAGAAGGGATTTCACCTGCTATAATTTTTGAAAAAATAGATGCCATTGTAATTGTGCTGCGTTTTATTTCCTGCTATGATAATTTGTAAAGATAAAAAATAATATAGACGCGAACGATTCTGATAGCCACTTTTCTTGAAGATGAACTTGATTAACAAGGTCCTTCTAATTCGAGAGAACTATGATTCCATTTTGTTCTATTCTATATTTTGAATGAATATCAGGCAACAACTCTTCAAACTCGCTCCGGTTGAGGGCATCATCTTCATTGGCATTTCCCTTCCTGAGTACCAAATAATATCCTTGCTTTACCAACTCATTAAAAAATTGCAACATATCCTTTTTATAAATCCAAGAAGCATAAGGACTGTAATAACCTTGGGGTACATAATGACCATCATAATAAAATTCAGTTTCATTGCGGTGATCAATGAAATACACTTTTTTCGAGTCATGTGTGAGTTGACGAATTGATTTAAAATCAATCAGTTTTTTTTCAGGAACTATCCATTCTCTATTTCTAAAAGCGGTTACAATTTGTTTTGACTTCTCAACACCGGAAGCGGAATAAAAAATTACCATAAACAGAATCACAATAAATGGAATTGCATGGAGTAAATTTCTTTTAAATGTATTCGCATCAATCTTGAACGCATTATGATTAAGATAAATCCCCGTCAAATCGATACACACAACAAAAACCATTACATATGAAATTGAAAGAATTAACAAATTATTTTCGTGACTACGCCCGAAGAAATACATAGAACCGGCTATGGTTAGAAACACTAAAAAGATAGTTGCTTCAAATTTCTTTTGAGAAAGATGGGGTTTTAGTTTAAGAGTAAGAATAAACACGAAAGAAAGTAACGCAAGAATCACCCAATAAAATGAAGTCTTCGTAATGGGTATCATCCCTATCCCAATTTTTTGATAGAGTAATGCACTTTCCGGGATAAGTCCGCCAAAAATGAATACAGCTAGCGCAACAAATAATCCTAAAATCAAAAAATTTGATTTGTGCAACAAGAAAAACCCTTTTATTATTTGCCCCCAAAAAGAAATAGAAGAATAACGAAAAGGTCTTTGATTTAAAAAATAAATAAACATAATTGAAATCAAATACGCTGTCAAATATAAACAACCAAAGTTGCGATGAAATAAAATAAGTAGCCCAATCAGTAAACTATTTGCTACATGATTGATCCCTTTGAAAAATGTGACAACAAACAATAAAAGCCATAAGTCTATTCGTAAGGGAGTAATTTGAAAACACAGACTTGTATTGCCAATCGGGGCAATAACTCGAGTAAAAAATACCAAAATAAAAAAGCAAAGGACAAGATATTTTTTATCGACATACTTTTTCATGACCATTGTAGCACCCACAATTGATATGACATAAGAAAGCTGTCCAAGCAATTGAAAGTTGTATGGCGTACCACCCAATTTCATCCAAGCGAATGCCAATAAAGATAAGAAGCTATCATACTGAAGATACATATCTTTGAACGGTACGCCGGCTTGCAACTTAAGTGCAGGCAAAATAATATATGAATAATCTAATATTTTAATGGGCTGCCACACCCGCATGGAAGCATCACGTCGGGCTGTATCCCGTGCATGCACTCGACGAGGCGCTGGAGCG
>JANNYV010000062.1:0-2327 GCA_031410275.1 Bacteroidota bacterium | reverse complement strand
CAAAATGAAAAATTGAAGACAAGTAAATTAAAGTCGATTATGAATATTGTTTTCGAAACCTGTGGTTTAGTCGGGTTGTTTGTGTTGGTATTATCCTGCATGCTGCTAATGATGTATTTAAAATTGATTATTGTAGAGTCGGCGAATAAGTTAACTTTATTGGGAATTTTAGGATATAAGCCTTCAGTATTGCAAAAACAATTTACACAGAAAACATTGAGATCATTTTTTAAGATGTTATTGATTGCTGTTTTAGTAGCATGTTTTGCGCAAATAATTCTGTTCATTTATTTTAAAAAATATGCATTGATAATTTCACCTTGGCCTTCATGGCAAATGCTTGTGGTAGCCGTTTTAATTGCTATCGGCGTTTCCTGTATACTAAGAAAAAGTGCTTTAAAAATAATTGAGCAAACGATGTAAATACATAACGATAGAATATAAAACATTCTCATGATGTCTTTTCGCGAAGAACGGGTATCTTCGTTCAGTAGTTTTTGATTTTTAATTTGGTAGGTAGTGGAAAAGAATTTGATTCATTTATAAAAACATATCATGCGAGTAGTACTCATCACAACAATCATATTCTTGTTTTCATTTGCTGTGGCGAAGAATGATAAGGACGCAAAAGCTGTTGCAATTAAATTTTTAAATGCCTATAAAGCCAAGGATTATATAACGGCGAAAAAGTATGCAACTGAAAGTGCAAAAGGTGTTATTGACATGATGGAAAGTACCGAAACGGTTGATAAAGTTAAGCCTCCTAAAGTCACCATCAAAATCGTTAGTGTAAAGGAAGACGGGAGCAAATGTGAGGTTCGATATGAAGGTAGCGACAACCCGGAAGAAGAGCGTGTCATTAATTTATTGAAGGTTGATGGTAAGTGGTTGGTTGAATTGACTAAGGATGATGATATTGATTAAAAAGAAGTGACGGGTTAGAGAGTTGCGAGTTATTCAGTTACGAGTTACAGAGTTACGAGTTACAGAGTTACGAGTTATAGAGCTTCAGAGTTATTAGATTCGCATCAACTAGTTTTATGCCTAAAGTTAGCAAGTTATGCATGAAGCCCTGAAAGGGCGGCATATACTAACACAGGATATAATCCTGTGGCTTCACAGCGTATCAATCAGCGAAAACCGAAATCGAAACCCCAACATCAAATTCAAAATCTTGAATGCTTATCCGTAAAAATACACCAACTGCAACTTCTGGAAGAATAGAATTAGCCCTGTCACTTGCTTTACGAAGAGCTCACAGAATACGCTGAATACACGGAAAAATATAAAGGCTGAAAGCCTTCTGCGTATTCTGTGAGATAAAAAAACAGTGAATGTAGTGTATCCCATCTGGCATTTGCTTTGAGTCTTTTATGATAGAAATGCTGATGGCATAATAGTCAATTTGTACTGACAAATTAAAGTTTGATCGAGGTGGTGCAGTTTAGCGGATGATCATAAAATCTTGTGATCTTTTTTGCATGCCAACAATTTTTTTCCTATCGCTTAGTGTCTCACCAACCGAAAATTTTGTGATTTTTTTTTGTATCAAAGAAATTTGCAACAAAGGAAACCAAAACATCGAATTTTCAAATTACATTTATCCCTTCAAAATTATTGTATGAAGAAAATAATATCAATTGGATTGCTATCTGTTTTAATTGCCTGTAATAACGGGAATCAAAAACTGCAGGATGATGCACAAAAATTTATTGATGAGTATACAACGCAATATGTTGCATTGAGTACCGCATCGAATGAAGCACAATGGAAATCGAATATTGAAATCATAGAGGGTGATAGTACGAACTCAGTACAAACCAGGAAAACCGGAGAAGCATTCGCCACTTTTAGCGGAAGTGAAGATGTTATTAAAAAGGCAAAAAGTTTTATGGAACAGAAAGAATTGCTCACAGTATTACAGCAAAAACAATTGGAAACGATTTTATTCAATGCGGCTAATAACCCTGCCATTGTAGATAGTTTGGTGAAAGCGCGTATTAAGGCTGAGACTGCACAAACAGAAAAACTGTTCGGGTTTCAATATAAAATCGGTGATAAAAAAGTGACTACAAATGATATTGATGACATCTTAAAAAATGAAACTGATTTAACCAAACGCCGTATTGCCTGGGAAGCCAGTAAAGAAGTTGGGAAAGGGTTGAAGGAGGGATTAATGAACCTACGTGAACTCCGTAACAAAACCGTACAGGCATTGGGATATAAAGATTATTTTCATTACCAAGTCTCAGAATATGGAATGACAACTGATGAGATGATGACGCTCAATCAAAAAATTATGAAAGAGATGTGGCCCTTATACAGAG
>JANNYV010000061.1:0-10831 GCA_031410275.1 Bacteroidota bacterium | reverse complement strand
TATCCAATAAATTTAAATGAACGTGAACTTGAAGAGACTTATTTTATCCCATTCAAAGCATGTATACAACAAGGTGGCTCGAGAAGTATAATGACCGCATATAATTCGTTGAATGGAAGACCATGCACGGCGAATGATTGGTTGCTTAATAAAAAATTGAAACAAGAATGGGGTTTTAACGGCTTTGTTATTTCAGATGCGGCCGCTACGGGTGGTGCCAATGTGTTGCATTTTACCGCGAAGGATTATGAAGATGCAGGCAAACAATCCATAGAAAATGGATTGGATGTTATTTTTCAAACCGGGTTTGACAGTTATGTTTTATTTAAAAAACCATTTTTAGATGGCTCGATAAATCAACCAAAATTAGATAGTGCCGTCGCCAGGGTATTACGTGTAAAATTTCAATTGGGATTGTTTGAGCAACCATACATCGATGTAGATGCATACAACGAAGTGGATATGAATGCACATCATACACTTGCAAAAGAAGCTGCTGAAAAATCGGTGGTGTTGTTGAAAAATGATGAGAAAAATGTTTTACCCTTACAAGATAAATTTGAACATATTGCCGTCATCGGTATTGATGCAGTTGAGGCCAGGTTAGGCGGCTACAGCGGCCCGGGCAATCACGTCCTATCAATTTTAGAAGGCCTGCAACAATATTACAGCAATCAAAAAAACATGCGCTATACAGCGGGTTGCGGTCGCGAATGCAAACTATGGAAAGTTGTTGACGGTCAATTTCTTTCTACCAATCAACATGGGAGAATGCAACAAGGTTTACAAGGCGAGTATTTCAATAATATTCATTTCGAAGGGAATCCTGTTCTCTTTCGTATAGACAAACAAATAAATTTTCAATGGACATTATTTTCACCTGACCCTAAAATTAATTACGATTTTTTTTCTTGCAGATGGGATGGAATGATTACCTCGCCTGAGACAGGCCTTTTCAATATTGGGATTGATGGAAATGATGGTTACCGGTTATTCATCAATGGAAAATTACTGATAGATACATGGAATCAACAATCATATCATACACATTTAAACGAATTTTATTTTGAAAAAGATAAAGCTTATCCTATTTCTATTGAGTATAAAGAAGCAAGTGGTAATGCATGGTTTAAATTAATATGGAATGTTGGTATACATGATAGCAGCGATAAAAAAATAAATGAAGCGGTTGACTTGGTCAATCAAAGCGATGTTGCGGTTGTTGTTGTTGGCATTGAAGAAGGTGAATTTAGAGACAGAAGCCATTTGCAACTTCCAGGCAAACAAGAAGAATTGATAAATAAAATAGCAGCCACCGGCAAACCCATTGTTGTATTCATTGTTGGTGGCAGTGCCGTTACCATGAGTAATTGGTTAGAACATGTAAACGCCATTGCACAAGTATGGTATCCCGGAGAAGCAGGTGGAGATGCAGTTGCGGCAATTTTATCAGGTGAAGTAAATCCTTCAGGCAAACTTCCTATTACATTTCCTATGAGTGAAGGGCAATTACCTTTAGTTTATAACCACAAACCAACAGGCCGGGGTGATGACTACAATGATGCCTCAGGACAAGCATTATTCCCATTTGGTTATGGACTGAGTTATACAAACTTTGAATATAAAAGCCTATATGTTTCAAAAACTAAAATGAACACATCTGATTCAACTGAACTTACATTTACACTTAAAAATATTGGAGACTATGATGGTGATGAAATTGTGCAGTTATATATAAGGGATGAAATTGCATCCGTTGTGAGACCTGTGAAAGAATTAAAAGCATTTCAACGAATCAGTTTAAAGGCCGGCGAAGAGAAAGAAGTTTCATTTTTAATTTCACCTTCGATGTTACAAATGCTAAATGAAGATATGCAATGGGTAGTAGAACCGGGAACCTTCCGTATCATGATAGGAAGCTCGAGTAAAGATATCAGGTTGCGTGAGATATTGACTGTTGAATAAAAATTATTTTTATATTTAATTACTATGAAAAAATATTGCTTGCTCTTCATCTCTATAATGCTTGTAAATGCTTTGTCAATTTTTGCCCAGGAAAATGAATATTATCCCGACCCTGACCCGGCAATTAATAAACGGCTTGAAGAATGGAAAGATTTGAAATTTGGTTTACTTATGCATTGGGGAACGTATAGTCAATGGGGCATTGTAGAAAGTTGGAGTATTTGTCCGGAAGATTTAAGTTGGGCAACAGGTGCTAGAAAAGAAGGCGTTGCAGATAGTTATATTGAATATGTAAAAAAGTATGAAGCATTAAAAAATACATTTAACCCAACAAAATTTAATCCCGTAAAATGGGCCGAAGCTGCCAAGGATGCGGGTATGAAGTATGTGGTATTTACAACCAAGCATCATGATGGTTTTTGTATGTTTGATTCGAAATTTACAGATTATAAAATTACCGATGCTGCTTGTCCTTTTTCCTCGAACCCCAAACGAAATGTAGCGAAAGAAATCTTCGACGCCTTTCGCGAAAAGCAATTTTGGGTTGGTGCGTATTTCTCAAAACCCGATTGGCATAGCGATTTTTATTGGTGGAAAAAATTTCCGGCATCGGATAGAAATTGTAATTACTCGATTGAAAAATATCCTGAACAATGGAAAAAATTTAAAGACTTTACCTATCATCAAATAAATGAACTCATGACTGACTATGGCAAGATGGATATTCTTTGGCTCGATGGCGGTTGGGTCAGAAAAAAAACAGACACAGAAATAAAAGAGGGGTTGAATGAAGTGTATGAAGGCTCGCGATGGGCACGTAACCCTCAGAGCCAGGATATAGATATGGCAGGCCTTGTAAAGGAAATACGAAAGAAGCAATCAAACTTAATTGTAGTTGACAGAGCTGTTCCCGGCGAGCAACAAAACTACTTGACACCTGAACAACATATACCTGAAACAGGGCTGCCCTACCCTTGGGAAACGTGTATGACGATGGCAAATAGTTGGAGTTTTGTGCCGAACGATAAATATAAATCAACGAATGAACTCATTGAAAAATTGGTGGACATAGTAAGCAAAGGCGGAAATTTATTATTGAATATTGGTCCAAGTCCTGAAGGAGATTTTGCAGATACTGCTTACTTGCGTTTAAAAGAAATTGGTGATTGGATGAAGATAAATGGAGAAGCTATATACGCCACTAAAATGTTTAGTACATATGGCGAAGCTGATAAGATACGATTCACTCAAACAAAGAATGAGAATACAAAATATATTTTCTTGTTTGAATCTCCTGATGAAAATGTATTGATTTCAAAAATGCCTTTCAATCCGGATACAAAAGTGAAACTCTTAGGAACGAATCAATTGATACATTGGGTACAAAAGAGTAATGGAGTTGTATTGCTTTTTCCAAAAAACAAAGTAAACAAAGCGAAATATGTTTGGGTCCTGAAAGTGGTGGATGAATAAGAGCGACGTATTATTTCATGTTATTTTTAAATTCATTCAATTTCAAAATCAATTTATTCATCATTTTTTCTGATTCAGCTATTGAAGTCTTCGCTTGTTCAGTTGGACCTCTGTCACTATCTTGTAGTAAATCTAATAAAGTAGAAAATGAACCTTTCAATTTATTAAAATTTATTACTTGAGTTCCCGGCAATCCATTTTTCAATTGTTCAGTTTCTTTATCCAACGCCATAAGTTTTGTTGCTAGTGTTGGAGAAGCACTTTTTATTTTTACCTGTAATGCCAATCGAAACGAATCAATCTCATTTAAAATTGAAGTGCATTGTATTTTTCGCTGATAACACCGCACTGATAAATCGTGTTGTAATTGCAAATCAGCAACAGATGTTTTTACTCTTGGGTCTATTTTAATAGTTACCATTTGAGAATATTTTTGACCATCCACTATCAATATAATTTTATAGTCACCCGGCATCACCCATGGAGAAGTGGGGTTAGGCGTCGTATTCATAAAGGTCGCAGCAATAGGATAGGAAGCCAATTCATTTAATGGTTGATAATGCATATCCCATGTAAAACGATGTGCGCCTTTATCGGCAGAAAGTATTTGCTGTGGCCGTATCCAATAAGGAGGCACATTGCCTTCAGGAATTTTATATAAGGTGTCGAGACTACTATATGTTCTGATCAAATTATTTTTAGAATCCCTAATTTCTATCGTCACTTCTTGTTTTTTATCTTTCAAATAATAATCGATGATAGCACCATCCGGAGGATTTTGTCCGGCAGGCTCTTCTTGAGGCAATGGTGTATCGGGATTCATATTCCAACGAACACGATAAGCAATTTGTGGTTTAAATAAAATTGTTGACGCTTTAATCAGTGAATCATTTAATTGCCTGAGTGCAGAAATATTATCCAGTATCCAAAAGCTTCTTCCATGTGTACCTACAACAATATCATCATCTTTAATGACAAGATCACGAATAGAAGTGCATGGCATATTCAATCGCAAACTTTGCCAATGTTCACCATCATCGAATGAGACATAAACAGCCCGTTCACTTCCGGCAAATAATAATCCCTTTCGCTTTGGATCTTCGCGTACCACATTGATTGGATCATTTGGCAAACCACGCACAATTTCTTTCCATGTTTTTCCTCCGTTATTTGTTTTAAAAATATGTGGATGCATATCATCGCAGCGAATACGGTTGACGGCTGCATACGATGTATTCACATCAAAATGACTTGCATCGATTAAAGAAATTTTGCTCCATGAATTAATTTCAGGTGGCGTAACATCCTTCCAGGATTTGCCGCCGTCTTTGGTTATTTGAATCAAACCATCATCAGTTCCGCACCAAATTATATTGATATCTTTGTATGAAGGTGCTACAGTATAAATGACTCCGCGTCGAGGCATTTTTTTCAATTCATCGCTTGTATAAATACCAACCCCTTGCGGAATATCCCAATGTTCTCTGGTCAAATCCGGGCTGATAGTTTGCCAACTATTTCCACCATTCGTTGTTTTAAAAAGCACATTCCCTGCATAGTATAATGTTTTATGATCGATAGGACTAAATAAAACCGGTGCGGTTCGAATAAAACGAATCTTCCCGCTACGCATAGCTTCAGGAGAAATATTTTGGGTTTGTCCGGTTCGTTTATCATATCGTGAAATTTTACCTCCATAAATAATATTTGGATTTAACGGATCAGCCGCAACATAACCATATTCTTCTGCACCTACTGAGTGCCATTCACGAAAAGTAATGCCACCATCATTTCCACGAGATGCGATACCAACACTACCACTTTCTTGTTGACCACCATACACATTATACGGAAAATCATTATCCGTACTCACATGATAAAATTGCGCAGTAGGTTGATTATACCAGGATGAAAATGTTTCCCCACCATTAACGGTTACGATGGCGCCTTGATCACTCGCTATCAACATAATATCTGTGTTTATTGAATTTATCCAAATGCGATGATAATCATCACCACCCGGTGCACCACGAAATGCATTCCATGTTGCACCACCATCAACAGATTTCCAAACAACCACATTTGCACTGTATATAATATCTGCATTTTTCGGGTCTACTTTTACTTCAGCAAAATCGCTTCCTCTTCCCCAATAACGTTCATCACGTTGTATTCGGTTCCAACTTTCTCCGGCATCATCACTTCTGTAAATACCACCTTCACTTCCTGCATCAACGCTTGCATACATTCTTCTTGAATCAGAAGGAGCTATGCAAAAACCAATTCGTCCAAGACCTTGTTGTGTTGTTGGCAGACCATTTGTTATCTTCTTCCATGTTGTACCACCATCAGTACTTTTAAACAGACCACTTTCTTTCCCATTCCATGCACCATTTTCCCAGGGAGCCAGTCTGCCGGCATACATATCTGCAAATACAATTTGCGAATTGTTTGGATCTATACTCACTTGAATGGCGCCGGTATTTTCATCTTTATATAAAACCTGTTCCCATGTCTTTCCACCATTTAATGTTCTGTAAACACCACGTTCAGTATTGGGCCCATAAGGATGACCCAAAGCAGCAACAAAAACTTTATTCTCGTCGGTCGGGTCAATCGCTAATCCTCCAATTTGCTGCACGGCATCTAAACCTATTTGAGTCCATGATTTTCCCGCATCCATTGATTTGTACATCCCATTACCCACCGAAAGATCGGGCCGTTGCAAACCTTCTCCACTTCCAACATACAGCACATTTGGGTTAGAAGGAGCAACCGCTATATCGCCGATAGAACCTGTAGGTTGATCATCAAAAATGGGAACCCACGTACGACCGTAATCTGTCGTTTTCCAAACACCACCATTATTCACGCCAATATAAAAAGTTGAAGCTTGCTGTGAAACTCCCACTGCGCCTACTGTTCGACCACCACGATGAGGGCCTATCATACGCCATTGCATCGCATTAAAATAGTTCGCATCAAATGATTGTGCATCTGTTTGCATACTCATCCATATGAAAGCAGAAAAGACAAGAAAATATTTTTTAATGTGCATAGTATAAAATTGTAATTAAAAGAATTCACTCTTTAATTCCTTAGAATTTCAAAGATATACATTTGATTCTTTAATTATAATTTACAGGAGTGACGAGTTATGGAGTTAAGGGGTTAAGGCGTTAAGGGGTTAAGGGGTTAAGGGGTTAAAGCGTTACGAGTTATAACTTACGACTTAGGACTTACGACTCACGACTTACGACTTACGACCTACAACTTACGACTTACGACTCGTACTTAATCAGTCTTCAACCATCCGGTAATACTCAATCTTGGTTGATGTGTCATTAATACTTCATGTTCTACTTCACTGCTTTTAAAGAAAACACATTTGCCATTTAAAGGAGAAATAAGTTGTAAGTGATTTGCATGATGTATACACAATTCGCCTCCATCTTTTTCTATCCAGTCGGTATTTAAATACATAATCATTGAATAGGCTCTGCTCTTATTTGAATGAAATTGATCTAGATGTTTTTTATAGAAACTACCTTTTTCATACAAGGTATAATGAAATTCGTATCCGGTGATACCGGTATAACAGGTGCTATTTAAATATAATACAAAACTATCCATCAAATCGAAGAAAGAATTTTCCGAAGGATTGTTATGTGCTCTGTCCAACCAATAAATTTTATCGCTACGCATTAATTTATCATGTACAACAATTGCATTATTTCCGGTACCGGCCGAGAGAAGTTGCTTTTCTGTATAGAGTGCATATAAATTTTCTTTCAGCAATGAAGCAAGTGATTCATTTAAAAAATGCTCGGAGATACCCACATGATTTTCGATAAAACTATTGACAAGGTTATTAAATACTATTTGCAATGCGTGAGCGTGGGTTATTGAGTGTGAGTTAAATGACGGATGTAATGTAGACTTATTTCATGAGACAGCAGTTAGAACGAAGTGTAGTACGGAAAATGTGATAAAGTTGTCAACTTTTCTTAGTTCAGAATAATATATTAACTTGCGTTCTTGTAATACAGTGCCCATGATAGCGACAACAACAATGAATGAAATTATTACCAAGATTGTCTCATTATTCAATCCTGATAAAATTATTTTATTTGGATCATATGCTGCTGGCAATCCAACAGAAGGTAGTGACATAGATCTTTTAATTATTAAGGATACAGACCTGCCAAAACACAAAAGAAGTTTTGATATCCAAAAGTCACTTATTGGCTCTATGATACCGATGGATATTCTCGTTTATACACAAAAAGAATTTGAGAATGAAAAGAACGAAAAATTTTCATTTCTACATTCAGCAATTAAAACTTCCAAACTTTTGTATGAACGAAAATAGTGAGCAATCTATGCAGTGGATTGAGAAAGCTAACCATGATTTAGGAGCTGCTCAATTAGTGTTTCAGCATCTTCCTGATTATTTTGATACAATTGCTTTTCATTGTCAACAATCAGTTGAAAAATATTTGAAAGCATTGCTTGTATTTCATAATATTGAATTTCAGCGCTCGCACAATTTAATTTATTTATTAGATTTACTATCAACAAAAATGGGAATCATTGAACCACAATATGACAAAGCAATTTTATTGAATGGGTTCAGCGTACAAATTAGATACCCAGATAAAACTATTTATTTAACAAGTGCGGAATTAGAGACTGCAATACAGATATCTCAATATTTTAGAGATTTTGCAATTCAACAAATAGTTTAACCCTGTCAATCTATTTTCATGTCATATACACAAATCGAACCGAAGGATATTTTATTTTTTACTGAATTGCTCGGCAATCAATTTGTTTTGACACAAGAAGATGCATGTGAAAAATATTCGCATGACCATACCGAAGATTTAAAATTTGTACCGCAAGTTGTGTTATTACCGGCAGGCAAAGAAGAGATTTCTGCCATCATGAAATATTGTAATGAACGAAATATTTGTGTGACACCACGAGGTGCAGGCACAGGCTTGAGTGGAGGTGCATTACCCGTATATGGAGGCTTGATACTCAGTACAGAACGGTTAAATAAAATTTTAAAGATTGACACCATCAATTTTCAGGCGACCGTTGAGTGCGGTGTTATCAATGAAGAATTGCAACAAGCGGTGATAAAGGAAGGTTTATTTTATCCGCCTGATCCGGCGAGTAAAGGATCTTGTTTTTTAGGTGGCAATGTAGCTCATGCAAGTGGCGGGCCAAGAGCATTGAAATACGGTACAACAAGAGATTATATTTTAAATGTAGAAATGGTCTTACCCACCGGAGAAATTATTTGGACAGGTGCCAATACATTAAAATATTCGACTGGTTATAACCTAACACATTTGATGATTGGCAGTGAAGGCACATTGGGTATCGTTACAAAAATTGTATTGAAACTGATTCCCTACCCAACAAAAAACATGTTGCTATTGGCATCATTCAATAGCCCGTTGAGAGCATGTGAAGCTGTAGCCGGAATTTTTATGGCAGGATGTTCACCATCTGTTTGTGAGTTTGTAGAGCCTGATGGATTTCGATTGTCGAGTGCATTTACCGGATTGCCTTTTGAAATAAAAGCGGGCGTTGAAGCCTATTTATTAATTGAAGTAGATGGAAATGATGAAGACCTAATTATGAATGAGTGTGAAAAAATCAGTGAGGTTTTGGCTACTTACGAATGCGTAGATACACTGATAGCATACAGCGCCGAACAAAAAGAATACTTCTGGAAACTTAGGCGAACTATTGGTGAATCAACGAAACATAATAATGTATACAAAGAAGAAGATACAGTCGTGCCTCGAGGTGAGCTGCCGGCCTTGTACAAAGGTGTAAAGGAAATTGCATCTCGTTATGATGTGCGTACTGTATGTTACGGACATGCAGGTGACGGCAATTTACATGTGAATATATTAAAGGATCAACATACCGATGAATTTTGGAAGACAGATATTAAAGAAGCTATTAAAGAAATATTTTTATTGTGTAAATCATTGGGCGGAACCATTAGTGGTGAACATGGTATTGGATTAGTACAAAAAGAATTTATGCCGCTTGTATTGGATGAAATTAATTTAACACTCATGCGAAAAATAAAACAAGTCTTTGACCCGAATGGAATTTTAAACCCCGGGAAAATATTTTAATGAAAGATGTCCGATGTTCGATGTTCGATGTCAGGATATTTTATTAAATTGTGAATTACACATTATGACTTATGACTTTAAAACAAAAAACCTACCTTATCGATTTCGACAGCACCTTTACAAAAGTTGAGGCCTTAGATGAGTTGGTAAATATTGTATTCAATGGAAAAGAAACGAAGCAAGCTATTGAAAAACAAATCATTGAAATTACAAGGCAGGCCATGGAAGGTGAATTGTCATTTGACAATGCATTGAAGCAACGATTCGATTTATTGCCTATCCATAAAAATCATTTGAATGAGTTGATTGAAGTATTACAATTAAAAATTACTGATTCATTTCTTCGGAATAAAAAATTTATTCAGGAGAATGCTAACTTCATCTATATCATTTCAGGTGGATTTAAAGAGTTTATTATCCCAATTGTTATATCATTTGGAATTAAAGAAGAACATGTCTTTGCAAATGAATTTTTGTTTGATGATGAAGGCAATGTAACGGGTTACAATAAAAATAATTTTTTATCTCAGGCAAAAGGAAAAGTACGATTAGTAGAATCATTACATTTGTCCGGTGATGTTATAGTGATTGGAGATGGGTATACAGATTATGAAATAAAGGAGGCGGGGTTGGCTTCCGAATTTTATTTATTCGTTGAGAATGTAAGGAGGCTACATCTTATTGACAAAGCCGATAAAGTGATAGAGAGTTTGGATGAGGTGGTTGATAGTTGATAGTTGATAATTGATAATTGATAATGAAATACAAATTACTTCAATAACGCATTAACTCTATAACTCATAACCCGTAACTCCTTAACCCCTTAACTCGTAACAAAAAGTAAAATGAACAAAACAGCATCCTTTCCAAAAAATAAAATCAATGTATTGTTGCTAGAAAATATACATGCCAATGCAATTGAATTATTTAATGAAGAAGGTTATCAGATAGAAACAAGTAAAGAATCATTAGATGAAAATGAATTGATTGAAAAAATAAAAGGTGTTCATATTTTAGGCATTCGTTCTAAAACCAATGTCACAAAAAAAGTACTGGAGCAAGCAAATAAATTAATGTGTATCGGCACTTTTTGTATTGGCACCAATCAGATTGATTTAAAAGCAAGCAGCATGAAAGGAGTCGTTGTGTTTAATTCACCATACTCGAATAACCGCTCTGTGGTTGAAATAGCCGTGGGTGAGATGATTATGTTGATGCGAAATAAATTT
>JANNYV010000060.1:0-2765 GCA_031410275.1 Bacteroidota bacterium | reverse complement strand
CAAGCCGAAGCTTTTTATGTTAGTCTTGGTTATAATCCTTTGCCACAAACATTTTGGGACAAATCGAATTTATATCCTTACAAAGCCGACAGCGCTGTGAAGAAAAATAATCATGCAAGCGCCTGGCATATCGATTATAATCATGATGTGCGAAGTTTGATGAGTGTGGAAGCAAACAGTGAATGGTGGGAGACAGCCAATCATGAACTTGGGCATATTTATTATTATATGACGTATACCAATAAAGATGTTCCGCCATTGTTGCGTGCCGGAGCGAACCGTGCGTATCACGAAGCCATGGGAACGTTGATGGGATTGGCGGCAATGCAAAAACCTTTTCTCGAACATGCGGGCTTGATTCCGCAAGGCGTGAAAACAGATACCATTGCTTCCTTATTAAAAGAAGCTATGAACTCGGCAGTATTCATTTCATTTTCGAGCGGTGTGATGACAGGTTTTGAAAAAAGTATTTATTCAGATAATTTACCCGCTACCGAATGGAATAAAAAATGGTGGGAGTTGGTCAAACAATATCAGGGTGTGGTGCCGCCGACAGAACGAGGGGAAGAATATTGTGATGCCGCCACCAAAACACATATCAATGACGATGCCGCACAATATTACGATTATGCCTTGTCCTATGTTATCCTGTATCAGATGCATCAGCATATTGCAAAGAATATTTTACACGAAAATCCTCATGCTTGTAATTATTTTGGGCACAAAGAAATTGGGGATTTTCTTCGTAAGATTATGTATCCCGGTTCAAGTAAAGATTGGCGTGATGTATTAAAAGAAACAACCGGCGATGAATTGAATGCAAATGCGATGGTCGAATACTTTTCGCCATTGATGGGTTGGCTGAAAGAACAAAATAAAGGTAGGAAGTATACCTTGCCTGAGAGTTTGTAATGCCGAAAGGACAAGTGTAATAGTCGTCGTTCTTCGAGACGTCTTCGTCTCGAAGAAATATGTTCTCGCTTTCAGCGAGCTAGTATAATCAAAATAAAAAATCGATATTGAGTATGCCTTTCATTCCTGCATAGTTTGATGCACTGCTGTATATGTAATCCGCAGCATTCGACACAATTGAAGCTCTGACAGGGTTTTCATGAATATAGTTAAGTTTTTGTAGTAGAAATTCCTTGCTAGATATTTCTTCGGGATGATTGCCGCTTTTCCATAATTTAGTATACTTATTCCCATTTGTACCTTTCGCAAAATAGGCGAGCATATGCATTAACCATTCTTTTCTGCTTTCGGGGCCTTGTTGAATAGCTAATGCAATTTGTTTACTTGTAAAGGTTTTAAAGTCTCTTATAATATCGCTTAAATTATTTTCTTTTGCCGTCCAGATACAATGTATATGGTTCGTCATGATAACATAGGCTCCGATTTGCAACCCTTTCTTTTCTCTGCAAAAATTAAAGCTTTCAATGATCATATCCCGGTAACATTGTCGACTGAAAATATCAATCCATCCCTCAACGGTAAAGGTTAAAAAATGTGTGGCTTCCTGATTTCTGATTTTAAATCCATCTGTAAATTCATAGCTCATAACGTGGCTTTTATTGGTTTATAAATTAATTTCATATTTTGTCAAGTCGCTGAAAGCGACAGCATAAGACTGCGAGACGAAGACGTCTCGCAGAACGGCGTTACTTACGTTTTACACCTTCTTCCTTATCCCTTCAATCTCTGTCTTCATACTTTCCAACATGTGCATAATACTACCCATATGTACCTCTTCATCTTTCGTGTCGGAGTTGTTGAGGGTGCAGACAAATTTCCATATCTCTACCACATCCGAATGTTTGACTGTATATGGCGGATAGTTTTTATTATCAGAATGAAGCTCTAAGGTCTTTCCTTTTTTGAAGACACGTTTATACACCACACCTTCATGTTTTGTAATGACGATATAGGTTTTCCCGTTTTCAATTTCGTGCAATGATTCAATATATTTTCCTATCACATAACAACCGGCTTTTAATGGAGGCATCGAATCGCCTTGAATGGGGAAAGCACGATGAGTACCTACTGTTTTAAAAGGCAAACTCATCAAGGGTAATTTTTCGATATACTCCGGATCGGCATATCCTGTGAGGTAACCCGCAGATGCTTTCATCGTCACTACTTCTACTAAATCATTATTTGCTTTGTCAATAACAATGGGAAATAAAATTCTGTTTTCACCGACCTTCATAAATGACTCTGAATCAAATTTACTCAAATCGCATTTCACTAGCGCATCGACAGCAATATGAAAGAGGTTCGATAATTTTATAACGGTATCAATCGGCGGGTCGCATCGTTCCTCTTCATAGGCGCCAATACGCGCACGGGGAATTTCTAATTGCACGGCCAACTGCTCTTGCGACCATTTTTTTAGCAGCCTTAAATGCCTGATATTTTTGCATATTTTTCCCATGCTAAAATTTTGAGCAAATATATACTAAATAGTTTAGTAATTTTAATTTTATAAAAATGATTTTATGTTCGATATAAAATATGTATCAGGGCGTGCCCCCGAAGCGTCCCGTGACGAAAAAAATTTCAGTTGGTTCAATGCTGAAGGATGTGTCTACGGGACTTCTTCGGGGTCGGGCTATCCGCTGCAATCTTTTTGCTTAACGCTGGCAGGGTTAAATGTGCTGGTGGTTATAACCCTGCCAGCGTTGCAAAAAGGATTTCCGCTACTATCCCTCACGCATCACCTATTCATATGAGTAGTTGACTCATGTGAGGTTCGTTATCAAGTGACG
>JANNYV010000059.1:0-6316 GCA_031410275.1 Bacteroidota bacterium | reverse complement strand
CATAGATGTTTGTTTGGTGGCCATTAACTCAGCTCTTACCTTTTCTAATTCATCATAAATCACTTTGCTTGATTTAGATTTTTTAAAGGCCACAGAGTCAGCCTTCAATTTTGATTGAAGGGTTGAGATAGTGTCTATCGTATTTGATAATTTAGAATACAAATTTTGCAACAACATGGCTTTATCAAACACCAATTTCCTGTCTGTTATACTCAAGTCTTTATTCTTATCATCATGTATGCATTTTACTGTGCTCGTATATTCTTTATCTTTAATTTTTAATTTAATTGTATACAAACCCGGCAATACCATGGGCGCCGTAAATCCGGCTCCGTCCGCTTTGGTGCTACCGGATGCCACATGTGGCGGCGTACCTCTTAGATTCCATTGCACTCTGTTAATCCCCTTACGAATTGTTGCGGGCATGGTTTGTATTAAATTTCCTTTTTCATCAAGAATATCAATTGTCGCTTTTCCTCCTGCTCTTTCTTTAAGATAATATTGAATTGATGGCGTTGACGGAGCATTTCCTGTACCCCACCCTCCTGAAACTTCGGGACCTCCCCAACCAAACTTACCATTGTTTAAAATAATATCCGGTGTCTGAAAAATATTCACTTCTTGATTGGCTGTTTCTTTATTTAAATTTCGTATAGGTCGAATATCATCTAAAATATAAATTCCTCTTCCATGGGTTGCAATGATAAGGTCATGTGTTTTTGGATGAATCTGAATATCTCTTACCAACGCATATTCAGGAATTTCATTTTTCATACGGAACCAATTTTCTCCCCCATCTAATGTGCAGAACAACCCCATTTCAGTTCCTAAAAAAAGCAAGTTTTTATTCACAGGGTCTTCTGAAATTTTATGTGCAAAGCCTGTAAATTCTTTACTGTCTATTCGCGTCCAAGTTTTGCCCATGTCTGTACTTTTTCCTAAATAAGTCTTATGATCGCCATACATATGATTTTCAAATGTGACATACAACACATTTCTATCAAACTGTGAAGGTTGTATACTACTTACCCACGCTTGATTGGCGATGCCTGATTTAGAAACATTCATTGACACATTCGTCCATTTTTTCCCTCCATCTGTGGTGTATTGCAAATTGCCATCATCTGTACCTGCCCATACAATATTTTCATCGAAGGGAGATTCTGCAATGGTAAAAATAGTGCAATGATTTTCTGCAGATGTATTATCAGCACTCAATCCACCACTATCATCTTGCTCTTGTTTCTTTTTATCATTTGTTGTTAAGTCAGACGAAATGCGTGTCCAGTTTCTTCCCTGATCACTCGACTTATAAATGTATTGCGCACCGACATACAAATTCTTTGAATTCTTTTTTCCGGTCACGATGGGTGTATTCCAATTCCATCGTAACTTTTCTTCTTTCAGCGTTTTCTTTGGTTGTATACTTTCACCTTTCAATGTGGTTAAATCAATACGCGCCATATTCCCACCCTGATACTCTGCGTAGGCAGTTTTTCCGTCAGCATCAGGCATGGTCCAAAATCCATCACCTCCAAATAGCCTACTCCAATTTGCATTGCCAACTCCTCCCGGAGCAGAACTTGGAGCCATCCAACTTCCATTATCTTGCAAGCCTCCATACACATTATAAGGATCTTTATTATCATAGGCAACATGATAAAACTGCCCAACCGGTAAGCTTTGCTGAAAAATCCAGGTAACACCTCTATCAATACTCATATACACTCCCCCATCGGTTCCGAGATACATTAGGTTGGTGTTCGAAGGGTTAATCCATAAGGCATGCATATCGCTGTGCACCCATCCTCCATCACTTGATGCATCTGCAAATGAATACCCTCCATCATCTGAATATGCAAATTGAAATGCCGGACGATACACTCTTTTTTCATCTTGAGGATCAATCACAATGGTACTAAAATAAAATGGTCGTGCACAAACGTTCATGGTAGCACTTTGGCTTTTCCATGATTCTCCTCCATCTTCTGAAATATATAATCCGGTGGTTTTGCTTTCAACAATCGCAATCATTTTCTTTGGATTACTTGCGGCTAATGTCATGGCAATTCGACCAAAAGGCTTGGCCGGTAATCCTTTACTGATTTCTTTCCAGGTTGCACCGCCATCTAGACTTTTAAATAAACCGCTTCCATCACCACCTGAATTAAAACTAAATGGTTGTCGACGAAACTGCCACATTGAGGCAAATAAAATATTCGGGTTTGTGGGGTCTATCAATAAATCTGCACAACCTGTTTTTGCATCCTTATATAATATCTTTTTCCATGACGTTCCTCCATCTTCTGATTTAAATAAACCTCGGTGTTCATCATCACTCCATAAAGGACCGGGTACCGAGACATAAATAATATTTGAGTTGGTAGGATGAATTATAATTTTTGAAATATGCTCTGTACTATCTAACCCAATTTTTTTCCAGTTGTCACCACCATCTGTTGACTTATACATTCCATTTCCGATGGAAACAGAGTTACGCATATTGCTTTCACCCGTCCCTACAAAAATTGTAGTTGGATTTTTTTGATCAATGGCAATAGCACCGATTGATTGACAATATTTATCGAATACCGATTTGTATGAAGTCCCCGAATTAGTCGATTTCCAAACACCACCGCCACCAGTACCAATATAAATTGTTTTACCGTTATCACTGTTCACACCTGCAATTGAAGTCACACGACCACTCATGGTTCCGGGACCTAACGCTCTAGCCTCCATCACGCCAAACATAGAGGATGTAATATTTTGCGCTGTTGATGAAATAGCATGCAATACAATTGCCATCAGAAGGATTTTTTTCATAGCTTATTTTTTATAAACGAACAGCAAGTAACTTCTGCATTCGCATTTATTATTTTGATAGAAAATTTGATTTATATTTATTCGCGTCAATTGTCAATTTACTGACGGCTTATTTTAATGGTCTTTGTTTGAGTCTCATCTTTATATTTTGCAAAGTAAACTCCGCTTGCATACTTGCTCATATCAACATTCACCGTGTTTGAATTTACCAAAATTGAAGTCAATATTTGTCCATCAATATTTGTCAAACTAATAATTGCATTATTTTTTCTGTTTGTCAATGACAATGTTATAACTGTATTGACAGGATTAGGGCTCGCGGAAAATTGAAATTCGTTTTCATTGATATCATTTACTCCATTCGGCGCTTTGGTTGTAAAACTAATGGTCGACCATAACGAATAATTACTCACTCCGCAATATGAACGAACATGTAAATAATAAATTGTTGCCGGGGTCAATCCGGTTGCTATATAATTTGTTGTTGCTGTTGGTATGCCTGATGCAGGTGGCGTAGCGCTTGTACTTACTGCATATTCATAAGCCGTTACACCGGTAACAGGTGCCCAACTCAATGTTGCGCCCGTACTTGTAATGCCATTGGCTTGTAAACTTGATGGCGCGGTACATGGAGCTAATGTTGTAAATGGAATGGTTACCCAAGTTGAAAAATTAGATGATCCGCAATTTGTTCGAACATGAAAATAATAAATTGTGGCTGCGGTTAAACCCGTTGCGTTATATGATGTACCAGTTACCGGAGTTCCGGCTCCTGATGGATTACCTGCAGAATTATCTAACACATACTGATACCCCGCGGCACCTGTTACGGCAGTCCAGCTTAGGTCAGCACTATTATTGGTAATATTATTTGCAACTATACCACTCGTGGCTGCACAAACAGATAAGGTTGTAAAAGGTAAGGTTGCCCAAGGAGAATAATTTCCTGAACCGCAGTTAGTACGAACATGTAAATAATAAACAGTTGCCGGTGTGAGCCCTGTTGCATTGTAAGATGTTGTTAGAATGGGTGTTCCCGAACCTGTCGGGTTCGCCGCAGTTGTATTCACTACATATTCAAAACCACTCGTGGTGCTGAGCGAAGACCAACTAAGTAACGCGCTATTGGTGGTAATACTCGATGCATTTAGTCCGGTTGGAGCTGCACATGGAGCTAGTGTTAAAAATTGCCCGGTGCCCCATGGCGAAAAACTACCTGAACCACAATTGGTTCTTACATGCATATAATATGCTGTACCCGGTGTTAAGCCTGATGCGTTATATGTTGTTAAGGTAGTTGCAGTTCCTGCTCCGGTTGGATTAGAAGCCGTGTTATTTAATATATATTCATAACCTGTTGCGCCGGGTACAGCGCTCCAATTTAATGTCGCACTATTAGTTGTAATTAAAGATGCTGTGATTCCTGAAGGTGCAACACAAGGTGCAACACCACCAATATTTAATGTAAAGTCATCGTAGTTTCCGTATTGATAAGCACCACAACCACCATAGCCATTCGGGCTAACTGTTACACCATCAGAACCCCATGAGGCAATGACCCTCATTCTGTAAAGACCAACAGGTGTCGCCGCCGGAATGCTAATTGAGAAGTTATAAATATTGGATGAGAGTGCAGTATATTGGCTATATAAATTCTCTCCTATATCATCAAAATCTCCATCACTATTAAAATCTACCCATACCGAACAACCACAATAACTCGCATTGGTAACGGTCATTGGAACGGTCGCACCAGGCGCAATCACTGTAGACATTGTTGTAAAATCCCATAAGGTACAAGCTGTAGTTGTAGCCGCGGCCCAAGTAATAGTGCCCACAGAAATAGTTTGGTTATTCCAACTAAAACAACCGTTGACAAAAGAAGGCGCACAATATACTTGTGCTTTCGCCATGTTTGTTGCCATAAAAAACACAACAACGAATAATAGTTTTAAGAGAATAGAAATTTGTTTCATATGTATGAAGATTTTTTTATGAAAGTGAAGGTACAATGTTTTAATAAAAGAATCAGAAAATTGAAGGAGATTTGACAACTTTTAGAAAGTTGTCAAATCTAAATTTCTCATGACGGTGTGGGGTATATGATTTGAATTTATTTATCTAGTGTTTCAAAAGGTATTTCTATCGTACCATGTTCAGCTTCGACATGATTATAAGACCAGTCAAAAAAATCATATTCACATTCCACCCACTGCTTGTTTTCAAATACAAAGCCGTAATCATACTCCTCTTCTCCCCAACACAGATGAATCTGCAAACGATCTTTTGACTTCAGAGAAAGCTCGATATCAAATACTCCGGGTTCGTTCAGTCGCTTTAATAGGATGTCTTTATTATGTTTAAGAATATCAGGACTAATAAAGAATGGCAGGATAATTTCTCCAATAATTTCATAGCCTTTCTCAGAATCATATCTGTGCAATATCCAGTAATTCTTCAAATCTTCAATACCTGAAAGATCACATGTACAGAATTTTATTTTATCAGATATCTTACACATATTTACTTATTCTTTTTCAAGAATGTTTTTCAACATTGCTAAACTACTATCCATATCTTTTGCAACGCTTTTTTTCATCATTGGTATCAATATGTTGATCGGATATTTTAATGTACCGGCATTGCTCCAAGTTACCTTGGTTTGATTATCGGATAAAGATTCCGTCTCCATGACGATAGAAGCACTAGTTACCATTGGTTTTACAAAGCGAATTTCTGTTTCAATTCGTTTCCCTTCAATAATGTTCTTAATTTCCTTTTCTCCTTCACCGGCATTTTTATTTCCGCTCCATGCATGAATAAACCCAACGGTTCCGTCCGTTCCTTTAAATTCATTTTTTCTGTCGGGGTCAGCCTTTGCGTGTTTGTTAAACGTATCTTGGTTCTTGATCAGTTTTATATAGTCAAATACTTTTTGCCGGGGCACATTGATCATTATTTCACATTTCACATAATGCTCCTTCTTCATAAAAAGCGCCAGCATTAACAGCAACACTGTGATGCCAGCCAATACAAGTAGAATGGTAAGTATGATATTCATTTTATTGCTTGTTTAATTTTAGGTTGTAAAGTTAATAATTTGTCCATCACTTGAAAGTTATTCTGTTCTTTTCGCCGTGGTTTGTGTCTTCACAAACTTTTCCTTTGTGGGTGTTCTTTTCACCAACAAAATTATTCTTCTTTCTTATTTTTTAATTTGCATGTATAATTCTTTGCATTCGTCTTTGCTTTTGCATGAGATGCCAACCCACATTATCCACGGCTCAATCTCGCGTTATGGGAGGATAGAAGAATATGAGAGCTTCACTCAACAATGGCTGTCTCTCGAGGTTACGACGCGTGAGGGATAGTAGTGGAAATCCTTTTTTGCTTAACGCTGGCAGGGTTATAACCACCAGCACATTTAACCTTGCCAACGTTAAGCAAAAAAGTTTGGAACGGATAGCCCGACCCTGAAGCGCTCCGTTGG
>JANNYV010000058.1:0-2661 GCA_031410275.1 Bacteroidota bacterium | reverse complement strand
GATTACATTCAGTTGCCTTCTATCTTAAATGGCGCAACGCAATTTACCATAGATTTTTGGATAAAAACAACAGAGAATAGAAGTAGTGGCCTCTTTTGGCAAAAGCCAACTATTATAGGTAATGCCAATCCAAGTGCACCTGATGGCGACTTTGGTATTACTACAAACAATGGTCAGTTAGCGGTATGGGGCGGATTATGTTGCGGGGATCAAGAGTTACAAACTACAAAATCGATTAATGATAATAAGTGGCATCATATAGCGGCTGTCAATAATGGAAGCAATATTGTATTGTATGTAGATGGTCAACTTCTTCCAGGAAGTATGCCAACAAATGGTGGTGGTATTCAAAATATAACTTACCCATGGCGCATTGGTATGAGCAACTCATGTTGTAGTGGTGGCTCTCCACATGCGGGTACTTTTGATGAATTTAGATTTTGGAATATTGCATTATCTCAAACACAAATACGGGAGCGTATGTGTAGAAAAATATCACAAACAGATGCACTCTATTCTAATTTAGAAGCGTATTACAATTTTGATGAACAAGGCATAGCCATTGCGCAAGATGGCAGTATTAATTTAAACAATGCGACTCTACTAAATGGCGCAACTCGTACAACAAGTGGCGCATCAATTGGTAATACAAGTGCGTATAATTATGCAGGCAATACAAGTGCTGTAACGCTTGCACATCCTACCCGAGGTGATCAACTTCAAGCAAATATTAGTGGGGGAACTGCCACTGCATTGCAAGTTTATTGTGTAACAGAAAGACCGAATACTTTAGTAGGCGTTGATACAATTCTAAACAATGATTCTTACTTTGGTGTGTTTGCAATTGATGGAAGCAATGCTCAAATAAATGCGACTTATAACTATGCTGGTATTGTAAATGGGAATGGCGAAAGCAGTCTTCGTTTATATAATCGTAATGAAAATAGTATTACTCCTTGGGTAAATACAAACTTGCTGCCGAACCTTTCTACGCATAATTTTTTGGCAACGAATGCATATCGTCAAGAATACATACTTGGGGAAATTGCACCCACCTTTATAACAGTTAATATTACTTTGTTTCTTCAAGGCTATTATATAGGTAATGGAACAATGACACCAGTTCTTTCGAATCAGGGGCAAGCAAACACTATTACTGATGTGGATAGTATTTTGGTTGAATTACATCAACCTACTGCACCGTATTCATTGGTTGAGACGTCAACAGGTGTGCTGAAAACAAACGGTAAATTAAGCTGCGGCTTCCCGTCTTCAACTATAGGAAATGATTATTATATCGCCGTCAAACATCGTAATTCTATACAAACTTGGAGCGCCAACCCAATTACAATTTCTTCATCAACAAACTATAGTTTTTCTTCTTCGGCTTCACAAAGTTATGGAGCCAATGTTACGAGCAACAATACTGAAAATATTTACTTACTTTATTCAGGTGATTTAAATCAGGATGAAAATATTGATTTGATTGACGCAAGTCTATTAGAAAATGATATCAATGCATTTGCATTTGGTTACTTTACTTCTGATATAAACGGCGATGGCAATGTAGATTTGCTTGATGCTCCTATATTAGAAGCAAATATTACAGGTTTTATTTTCTCGAATCATCCATAAAATAAATACCTGTTTACAATGATCTGTATTAAGTCACCCATTTAGCCTACCTTATAAAATAAAAGCGAGTCGCATTGGCTCACTTTTATTTTATAAGATATGCTAAGTGCACGGGACCAATGTTGAATGTGCTCCACTGCACTATGCTCTTCAATCAATCGGCATTTACCAATGTACGATATATATTTTTAAGACTAAAAAGACACATTGGTAGTATTTCTTTTCCCCAATTTATTATCTAGCATTCCACCCCAACCTATTTCATACTCTTCGCATCTTCCAAAAACTTTGCTAAGCCGATATCAGTGAGAGGATGTTTAAGCAATCCTAAAATACTATCTAATGGGCAAGTGCAAACATCAGCACCAACTTCAGCACATCGAACAATATGAAGTGAATTACGGATAGAAGCCGCTAATATTTGTGTTCCAAATCCTTGTAGTTTATAGATATGAGAAATTTGCCCGATAAGTTCTACTCCATCCCAATTGCCATCATCTATTCGACCAATAAAAGGTGAAACATAGGTTGCGCCTGCCTTTGCTGCTAAAATAGCTTGTCCGGCCGAAAACACAAGCGTACAATTTGTTTTAATATTATTGTCTGTAAACCATTTAATCGCTTTTATCCCATCCTTTATCATGGGCACTTTTACTACGATATTCGGATCTATTTTGGCTAGTATTTTACCTTCTTCAATAATGCCGTTCACATCAGTTGAAATGACTTCGGCACTTACAGGTGCGTTTACTATATTACAAATATCTTTGTAATGCTTCATCACAGCGTCGGTTCCTTTAATGCCTTCTTTTGCCATGAGTGACGGATTGGTGGTAACTCCATCCAATATGCCTAATTCATTTGCTTCTGTAATTTGTGCAAGATTTGCAGTGTCGATAAAAAATTTCATAGAATAATAGTATTGTATAAGTGATAAATTTTGTGCGAAGATAAAAAAGATACGCAGTTTTCCGACTATTCAAAAAAGTTTGTTGCACAAAAAATGGCAAGTTACTTATATCGCAC
>JANNYV010000057.1:0-1710 GCA_031410275.1 Bacteroidota bacterium | reverse complement strand
CTTTTGATATTGAATAATGCGTTCTTCAATTTTTTCTTCTGCAGCAAACGATGCCAGTGATCCTGCACCTAGAGCCAGGGTTGTACCTGTTATTTTTTTAAGAAAACTTCTTCGGGATGATTCCTGTTTTTTCTTTTGCATGTTTAACAGTATTTGTGAATATGGGAATAATAAATTTAAAAGAAATGATTGTTAACTCAAAGATTAAAATTATTTTTTCCTGCCTTCAATTCATATTTTTTGTTTTTCCAGATAAAAATGCCGGGTGTATTTTTTGGCAGATCTATTTTAAAATCCCATGAATTATTTTGATACCTGTAATCCACAGCGATCTTTCCATTTGTATGCGGAATTTCTCCGCTTGCATTTTTTAATGCACCTGGATGTGGTTCAATTTTTATTTTGCCAAAACCCGGTGCGTCACTGTCAATGCCCAGAACAATTCTAAAGAATTCTATATTAGGGTGTGCTCCCCATGCATGACAATCAGAACGTGTATTATTAATATCAGATATTTCTGCCCAGGTGGTCATTCCCTGTTTAAGATTTTCATGCCATACGTCTAACCATGTTAAATAATCATTACTTAATCCACACCCAAAATTCGCAGGAATAAATAACATACATTTGCGTTCTTTTTTAATAAACTGACTATGCTTATCAACAAATCCCGTTTCTTTTCTTTACTGCTTTTTATGTGCCTGGGCCAGGCTGGTTTTGCCCAAGTAAAAGCAGGCAAAGATACAAGTGTAATTGCTTCAGCAGACACTGCAGTGGCAGATGAAAAAGAAAATGCGCTTGACAATATTCCCATTGTATCACTGGATGAGAATGATGACCAGGATGGAAGTGCTCAGAACCTTTCTGTTGTTCCTGCAGCTAACAGGGATCCTTTCCTTAGAGCGGCTTCATTCAATTTTAATGCAGTAAGGTTCAGGATACGTGGATATGATGGTGACCTGTTTGCTAATTATATGAATGGAGTTCCGATGGAAAACCTTGATAACGGGTTTACGCCATTTGGTTTGTGGGGTGGCTTAAATGATGTGGTGACTGCAAGAAACAGGCAGAATGTATATAGTATGCAGGCGGCAACCTTTGGCTTTGCAAGCCTTGGTGGTGGTAATTCTGTTGATACAAGGGCATTCAAACAATTTAAGCAAACCAAGATAAGCTACCAGTTCTCTAACAGGAACTTTGCTCACAAACTGGCGTTTACAAAATCAACAGGTTTTGATAAAAAAGGATGGGCATTCAGCATTTCCGGCTCACGCCGCTGGGCAGATGAAGGATTTACTGATGGTACTTATTATAATGGCTGGTCATTTTATACTGGCGTAGATAAAAGGATAAACAGCAAACAGATCATTTCATTTGTAGCTTTTGGCACACCAACTGAAAACGGAAGACAAGGTTCTACTGTTGATGAAATGAGGAAGATAGCAGGTACCAATTTTTATAATCCTTACTGGGGTTATCAAAATGGTAAGAAAAGAAATGCAAGCATTGCAAAATCTTTCCAGCCATTTGGCATTTTAACACACGAATGGAAAATTGCTCCCAAAACATCTTTGGTTACGGCGGCTTCCTACACTTTTGGTAACCGCTCCATTACTGGGTTAGACTGGTACAATGCTGCCGATCCAAGACCAGATTATTACCGTTATCTCCCAAGTTATATGGAAGATTATGCATTAAGGGCTGGTGTAT
>JANNYV010000056.1:0-6334 GCA_031410275.1 Bacteroidota bacterium | reverse complement strand
ATCACAATTGGCTCTCCATCCATGGCTGTGATAATGCCAACCATATTTTCATGAATAATAATTTGGTCAGTCAATGTAATTTCAAATAAATGCGTATTGATTCTATATGATCCCGCTGTCATAAAAGATGTTTGACGACCACGTTGTCCACTATTTCCTAAAAATTTTGTAGCATCCTGAAAATTATCACTTTCCGTATGACGGGCTAGGATTCTTCCGGTTTGTATTTCGGCTCCATCCTTGCTAAGCACCAACCCAATTCGTCCTTCCGGAATAATAACAAACGGTGCCATATCTACGCTATATTGCCATGGCCACATAAACCAATACAAACCGGGAGCCAATGTCTTAGCCTGAAAACCTGCTTCCCCTTTTGTTGCAATAATTCTACCGTCGGGCAGTTCCCTATTGGCCCCAAAGAGAACAAATTTTTTGGTAACTAACCCAATCCGGTCTTCAGGAACAATGACCATTCCGAAGAAAACACGTAATACAAATTTATAAAAGATGAAACAAATAAGGACCAAACCGATCCACCAAAAATGCAACAAAAATTCGGGCATGATATCTATTTTAGAACAACGAATGTAAACGAATTCCCTTTAATGTCATTGAGTCTATTCCAAATTTTTTTGTGGTAATTCAAACCTTACTTATTCTAAATATGCACTCTTTACTTTTCCTCCCTTAATTTCAACGTGAATATGTTCTTGCAATGTGGTGGAGAGGATTAATCCTATATAATCTGAACTGACCGGAAACTGTTTATGTTTTCTATCGACCAGCACTGCAATTTGTATTTTCTTAGGCAGGCTTTCTAAAAATAGCTTGGTGGCATATAACGAAGTGCGCCCGGAATTAGCGACATCATCTACAATAATTATGACCTTGTCTCTTGGCTCAAACAATTCAACAATTTTTGCTTCAATCGGGTTCAATTTATTGATATCAATACTAATTAAATGAACTGTTAGTTGACTGATTGTTTCAATATGCTGTTTCAATAATGTTGCAATGTCTAAACCTCTATCTATGATTCCTGCAAGTACAATTTCGTTTTCATCCAAATTATTTTCCACTATTTCGTAAGCGATTCTGATTAGTTTCACTTCCGCTTGCTTGCTGTCGAGTATTTGAATTTTATCAGGCATTTCTTTTTTGCACAAAAATACATGCAATAAATTCTAAACAAATCGATAATTATAAAACATTCAGATTAAATTTGTCTGTATTAAAACCGCCTTATGCATTTAGTTCAACAGATACTTTTCATACTTATTTCAGTCATTGCCATTTTTCTGTTTATTAAAAAAATAGGTGAAATACGCCGTAACATATTGCTTGGCAGAGATGCAGATTTCAGTGATAACAGTGGTCAACGATGGCGCAATGTGATGTTGAACGCATTCGGGCAAAAAAAGATGTTTAAGAATCCGATGGTGGCCGTATTACATTTTTTTGTGTATGCCGGTTTTATTATTATCAATATCGAAATTCTAGAAATTATTTTAGATGGTATTACAGGGCATCATCGCCTATTTTCTCCGGTACTCGGAGGTTTATATTCCTTACTGATTGGCATCTTCGAGATATTAGCTTTTTTGGTATTAGCGGCCTGTGTCATTTTTTTAATCCGCAGAAATATAGTGAAGGTAAAACGCCTCAACAAAGGCGAACTGCTTAGCGGTTGGCCACGAAGTGATGCAAATTATATTTTACTGTTTGAAATTGTATTGATGACATTATTCTTAACCATGAATGCCGCTGATTTAAATTTACAACAACTTCATTCCGCTCACTATGTGCAAACAAATTCTTTTTGGTTATCCCAATATATTGCCCCAATTTTCAACGGCATGTCTGAAACTTCATTGATAGGATTGGAACGGTTTTGTTGGTGGATGCATATCATCGGCATTTTTGTATTTATGAATTATTTGCCTTATTCAAAACATTTGCATGTCATACTCGCTTTCCCAAATGCCTATTATGCCAAGCTTGATGCGAAAGGAAAGATGACGAATATGAAAGATATTCAGCATGAAGTATTGTATATGATGCAACCCGAATTGGCGCCTGCTGCGACAGATGCAAATACAACAATGAAATTTGGTGCAAGAGATGTGATGGATTTAAGTTGGAAAAATTTGATGGATGCATATAGTTGCACGGAATGTGGTCGCTGCAGTGCGGCATGCCCGGCGAATGAAACCGGCAAAAAACTTTCACCGCGAAAAATCATGATGGATACAAGGGATCGTTTAGAAGAAGTAGGGAAAAATATTAACCTGAATAAAGAATACAAAGACGATAGCAAAACATTATTGCACGATTATATTTCTGTAGAAGAATTACGCGCCTGCACCACATGCAATGCATGTGTAGAAGAATGTCCGGTGAGTATTTCACCCTTGGATATTATTATGCAACTTAGAAGAAATTTAGTGATGGAAGAAAGCAATGCTCCTCAGGAATGGAACCAGATGTTTGGGAATATTGAAAACAATATGGCTCCTTGGAAATTTAGTCCGGATGATAGAGATGCGTGGACAAAGGAAATTTGAAGATGAGTGAATTTGAAAATTTGAAAATGAATACATAATAAATATAATTGCGGATAGCCAAATAACTTACTAATCAATAAACGATGAGGGATGATAAAAAAAATATTATTGTTGAGCTGACTTTTGAATTTGCAGTAAAGAGTGTTTTATATGGAGAAATTTTAGAGGAAAAAAGAAAGTATATTATTGCGAGGCAATTTCTAAAATCTGCAACATCTATAGGAGCGAATGTTAGAGAAGCACAAAATGCGGAAAGTAAAAATGATTTTATTCATAAAATGAAAATAGCAGCCAAAGAAGTTGATGAAGCAAAATACTGGTTGGAAATCATTACCAGAATTCCAACTTATCCTCAAGACTTAGAATTAATTGAATTACTCAATCCTATAGAAAGGATCATTACAAAAATTATATCAACAAGCAAAAGAAAGGAGTCATGAGATGTTTTTTTAATTTTCTTAAATAGAAAATTGAGCACTCAAGACATTTTCAAATTTTCAAATCAACAAATTTTCAAATTAATTATAATGACAGTAAAAACATACGCTGATTACCAAGCCAACAACGAAACTCCCGAAATTCTCTTCTGGGTGGGCTGTGCAGGCAGTTTCGATCAACGAGCGCAAAAGGTTACAAGGGCCTTTGTTGAAATATTAAACCATGTCGGCATTCAATTTGCCATTTTGGGTAAAGAAGAAATGTGCACCGGCGATCCGGCAAGAAGGGCAGGAAATGAATTTCTGTTTCAGATGATGGCATACAATAATATTCAAACCTTGAATATGTACGGTGTAAAAAAAATAGTGACCACTTGCCCGCATTGCTTTAATACATTGAAAAATGAATATCCCGAATTAGGTGGAAATTATGAAGTGATTTCACATGCTGTTTATCTTCAGCAGTTAATTAATGATGGTAAATTAAAAATGAAAGAAGGCGGTGAATTTAAAGGGAAGAAAATTACGTATCATGACAGTTGTTATTTGGGGAGGGCCAATGGAGTATTTGAAGCACCGCGGGAAGTACTACAAACATTAGATGCTGAACTAATTGAAATGAAACGTTGCAAAACAAATGGTTTATGTTGCGGAGCGGGTGGCGCACAAATGTTTAAGGAAGAAGAACCCGGAGAAACAAGAGTAAACTGGGAACGAACTGCCGAGGCATTAAATACAGGCGCTAAAGTAATAGCAAGCAATTGTCCATTTTGCTTAACCATGTTGACAGACGGCGTCAAGAAAAATGAAAAAGAAGAGGATGTGCAAGTGTTGGATATTGCTGAGATGATTGCGAAGTCAATTTGAAGATAAGGCATAATTCGAAATGCATAAGGTATAGCCCTTACAAGGTTTGCTATATCAAATGAAGGGCCATTTTTTATCAAATAGTGGGTATAAAAAATAATTTCTATTGCATCAAAAACGTCAGGAAAAGTGGATGGTGCAAAGGTTATAGTAAATGTCATCCTGAAAGAATTTATAATGTACCTTCTTTCGGTATATGCTAAGTCAGAAAAGGGTAATTTAACCGCTAATGAGCTTATCATCTTAATAGTAAACATGCCTTTGTAAATTTGTAATTGTGAGCAAATATGAATATTGAACAAATACGAGATTATGCACTTTCATTTTTGGAGGTAGAAGAGGATTGTCCATTTGGCCCGACAGTCGTTGTATTTAAGACGAACAAGAAAATATTTCTGCTACTACCGCTTGACGAAGAAATCGTACAATTCAACGTGAAGTGTAATCCGGAAAATGCCATTCAACAGCGGCTCGAATATCCGGATTGCATTTTGCCGGGTTATCATATGAATAAAAAACATTGGAATACGGTGGTCGTTGATGGCAGGTTATCATCGAATCAATTGAAGCAATTGATTGAGGATTCCTATGATTTGGTCAAGTCAAAAAGATCGAAATCGAAATAAGATAATTTTGAAACCATGCGTGCGTGAGGGATCGCAGCGAAAATCCCAGCCCGCTTTGGGGCTGGATTGCAGCCCTGATAGAAGCATCAGGATAAACTCCAAGCCCGACCCTGACACTTCGGTCAGGGGAGACCCTGAAGCAGCTCCGCGGTAAATGCTTAATAGTTAAATCGATGGAACGTTTTGTTTCGCCGCGGGGCGCTTCGGGGACACGCCCAAATGATCATTCAAACAAAACCGAATACTAAAACAGTCATGATAGAAATATCCGATCTTCTATATGAAAACTTTTTATTAATTTTTTTTTGAGCTCATTGCTATGAATCTAAATTTCCTATATTTGGCTCATGGACGATTATGAAAAAATAGTAAGACAAACAAAGAAATGGATAATGGATGTAGTAATTGGGTGTAATTTTTGCCCCTTTGCTTCGAAGGTAATGAGAGACAAAAAAGTGCATTTTAGAATTGAAGCAAGTGAAACACTTAGTGTTTGTCTTGAAGCCTTTGTGCAAGAATGCGAGCGACTAAATCAAGATGAAACAATTGAAACAACGATCATTATTTTGCCGAAGTCGTTTCAACAATTTGCAAATTATTTGAATTTTGTTTCATTGGTTGAAAGGCTTTTAAAAAAGCATCGATATGAAGGAATTTATCAGGTGGCGAGTTTTCACCCTGATTATTGTTTTGCCGGTGATGCTCCAAATAGTGCATCCAATTTTACGAACAGGTCGCCTTATCCCATGTTGCATATTTTGCGGGAAGACAGTGTAGAGCAGGCGATTAAGCAATATCCGAATGCGAGCCATATTCCTTTACGTAATGTCAATTTTGCGAAAGAGAAGGGGGAGGCTTATATGAAAATGTTGCGGGACAGCTGTTTCGGATAATGTAATAGTAGGGTTCTGAGATTGGCCTCAATGTTTATGCTGTGTTAGCAAGAATTTGAGAGATATTTTTTATCGTATTGATTTAGGTCATTACATTTGCGCCAATGAAAAATTGCGTTATCCTTTGTATCTCTTTCTTATTTGTAACAGGTTTATTAAATGCACAGGAGAGGCATTTAAAAAATCTTCGTCAACTCACACATGGTGGCGATAATGCCGAAGCTTATTTTAGTCCGGATGGCAAATCGCTTTCATTTCAAAGCAATAATAAAAAGTGGGGATTAGAATGCGATCAGATTTTTGATATGAATATTAAGCAAGCCTTATCTGATAGCAATTATATGCCGCCTCGAATCAGTAACGGATTGGGCCGCACAACGTGTAGTTATTATATGCCCAACGGACTTGATATATTGTATGCGTCCACATTTAAAGGTTCATCATCATGCCCTAATGTGGTGCATATACAAGGGAAATATCTTTGGAGTGTGTATGACGATTTTGATATTTTTATTGCAGATAAAAAGGGACATGTAAAAACGCAACTGACAACTACGAAAGGGTATGATGCGGAAGCAACTATTTCACCGAAAGGAGATAAAATTGTATTTACCAGTATTCGAAGTGGTGATTTAGAATTATGGACAATGGATATTGATGGTAAAAATCAAAAACAAATCACACATGAATTGGGTTATGATGGAGGTGCTTTCTTTTCACCTGATGGAAAAAAATTAGTGTATCGTGCATCACGTCCTTCAACTGGCGAAGAGATTACAGAATACAAAGGGTATTTAGCGAAGGGATTGGTTGCTCCGGTGAATATGGAAATATATACCTGTAATGTAGATGGTTCTGATGTAAAACAAATCACATATTTAGGTAAAGCCAATTGGGCGCCGTTCTTTCATCCTTCAGGGAACAAAATTATTTTTTCAAGTAATCAT
>JANNYV010000055.1:0-1837 GCA_031410275.1 Bacteroidota bacterium | reverse complement strand
ATCTGCTTCAAATATTAATTCTGCCTCTTCTATTTTGTCTGTCTTTCCAAACCCAACGAATGATGAGCTAAGTATCAATTATTATTTATCTTCAGAAAGTATAATCAGTTTGAAACTTTTGGATATGACAGGGAAGGAGGTATATGAGATTTTGAAAAATGAAAAACAATATATTGGTCATCATCAGAAAACAATTCATCTAAAGGAGTTATCACTATCAGCAGGTGTGTATTTACTGCAACTCCATGATGGTATACGTATCTTTAATCAAAAGATCATATTGAGGAATGAATAATGATAGCATCGTATAAATGCTTCTTCCCTTACATTTAATTTCCCATCTTTGCACTCAATTAAAACAAAATGGAAATTCTCGGTTACTTCGCATCTGTGCTCATTGGTATTACCTTGGGCTTAATTGGTGGAGGAGGCTCTATTCTGACAGTTCCGATTTTGGTTTATTTATTTCATATACAACCTGAACTTGCCACAAGCTATTCATTATGCATCGTTGGTATTACGGCTATGATAGGCGCTTACAAACATTATACTCTAGGCAATTTACAACCAAAGACAGCCTTATTCTTCGCCATTCCATCAGTCGTATCTCTTCTTTTCGTTAGAAAAATAATTCTCCCCCTCATTCCCAATCATTTATTTTCAATTGGGCATGTTAATGTAACAAAAAATATTTTTATCATGTTGGTATTCGCAATACTCATGATAGCCGCATCGAGTTCTATGATTCGAAAAACAACACAAACAATTTCATCAGAGCAACCTAATTTTTGGCGTCTGTCTTTGATTGGGTTAGGGGTGGGTTTGGTTACCGGGTTTTTAGGTGCGGGTGGAGGATTTTTAATTATCCCGGCATTGATATTTTTTGCCGGCTTACCTATGAAACAGGCTGTAGGTACTTCCTTGCTGATTATTTTTATTAATTCAACAATAGGATTTAGCGCCGATCTTATGAATGGTATTCAGCTCAATTTTCAATTGTTGTTTACACTGTCTGCGATTGCTATCGCCGGTATGTTTATAGGAACGTATTTATCAAAAAAAATAGATGGCGCCAAACTCAAACCTTTATTCGGATGGATTGTATTGGTCATGGGAATATATATTATCGCCAAAGAGCTTTTTTAAAATAAGTTTGATTAATAGGCATGGCCTACATTTGGATAGTTGAATTCTCTCATTACTCATATCCAACTACTCTCATCTTGCATTAAGGATACGCCGCTGCCAACACAATATTGTCGCTCTTAATTTTGATTGAATCTTGCCAGTTATTTATATTGTATAAATAGGTATCAACAGTGCCTGTTACCTTTACTGTTTTCTCACCATGTTCATTATTGGCATAAGGCAATACACCGGTGAAAGTGAATACAGGGTTTCCACTCTGATCGATACCATGAATATTTTTATATGACCTGTATTCGACACCATTTTTTTTCCAGGTGATAATAAACGCTGATTTATTTATTCTTGGTGTCAAAGTCGTTATGATAGAACTATTGGTTGTATAATGATAGTTTGCCAATGGCATTGTGAAGGATGATATACTTGCCTTTTGTTTATAAATGGCAGTGCAAACAGGTGTGGTGGCTGTCAAAGTAATAATATATTTCCCGGATGAAGTATACATCGCGGTATCATTTATTCCTTGTCCGCTGCTGCCATTTCCGTAATCCCATAAGTAGTTTGTAAACCCTGTAGGGGTAGCATTCAGCAGAACCGTATTGATCAACATAGAGTCGAGTACTGCTGTAAATTGTGCCCTGCATATTGAATTGAAATCAGTATTAATTGCATTGACCAATGTATCTACCAG
>JANNYV010000054.1:0-1758 GCA_031410275.1 Bacteroidota bacterium | reverse complement strand
CACCACCACTGCTGGGTTTTTATATTTTGCAAATGAAAGGCAATCAAGGTATTACACGTCCTTTTGGGTAGAAAGTATTCCGATTTTTTGGTGGCTGATGGTATTGAGTAACCGCTGAAACTAAAACATTGGTGAAAGCATATTGTTTATTGTTTAATTTTATACTTTTGGAATAGTAACATTTGATATCGAACTGGTTATATTGACATATTATGAAGAAACTAATTGTGATTTTTATACTTATTTTGAGTGCCCTGAGTTGTGAGAAAGAAGGTGAAGCTAGTCCATTAGATAATCTACCGGAAAATACCGAGGTTGAAATTAATGGTATGTCCCCAGACCATGGTTCGGCAGGAACTCTTGTAACGATCACCGGAAATAATTTTTTAACAGGAACGACCAATCAATCGATAACCATCAACGGTATCAATGCTGAAATTGTTGAAGCGACAACCACTAAAATCGTTTTTAGGATACCATTAGAAGTCAACTCTGGCCATGTGGTTTTGGAAATCAATGGCAATAATTATCAAGGATCACAATTTACTTATGAGCCATCGTGGCAAGTATCAACATTTGTAGGCACCAGAACACAAGGATATGCCGATGGCAGTTTGCAATTGGCAAGATTCAATCGGCCGGGCGCTATGGCAATAGACAGTAATGATAATATTTATTGTATTGATGGTAATAATAGGATTCGAAAAATAACGCCTCAGGGAAATGTAACTACTGTGGCTGGAAATGGTATGGTTGGCAGCGCAGACGGGCCGGCATTGTCGGTGCCGATCACAGGTTACGGTATCGCGATTGGGCCCAACAATGACGTGTTTTTTGCAGACCAAAATTGTATTAAAAAAATAGCAAATGGAAATGTCATTACAGTCGCAGGCAATAAAGATGAAACCGGACTAACAGATGGATTTGGATTGGCTGCAAGATTATATCCATCATCAATGACCAATGACCAGAACGGGAATATTTATTTCATACAATTCCATACAGATTTTGGCGATCACCCCAGATGTGTTAGAAAATTAGACACCAATGGTTATGTGAGTACCATAACAACAAGTAGCCTCATTGCAAGTCTTCCGCGAGGGATCACGTATGCCAATGATGGTAATCTGTATATGACCAATGAATGGAATTTTAATATTTTAAAAATAATTCCATCGAACGGTGTTACCACAGTTTATGCAGGTAATCCAGTCGTTACGACAAGTTCTAGTTGTCTCGACGGGCAAGGAACGAATGCTCGTTTCGGATATACTTACGGAATAACCTCAAACGCCGCGCATGAATTATTGTTGATTAATGTTGGGTGTACGTCTGTCGGTAAAATTAATAGCAGCGGTTATTTTTCGGCTTTCGCCAGTGCGAATTTGGGGTCGGGTTCAGATCCCGCCTATCATTATGGGGTAAGCGGTTATCTTGATGGATTGGCTTGGAATGCACAGTTTAATCAACCCAGATATATTATCACTTCATCAAACGGCGACATTTTTATTTCTGATTATGGAAATAATTGTATCCGTAAAATACATTTTGGATAATAATCAAAATCTGGGTTACATCAAGTTTGGTTTTGAATCCAATAAAGGTCAAACCCTTCCAGGATAGTATCGGTCCCTGATATTGAGGAAATATTGTTCAATATAATGCGTCATGAATAAACCAATCGAAATGCTCGATATTGAAGTAATCATGAAAATCAGGTACACATTTTCCAAATCAAAAGTCATTTCAAAAAGCGTA
>JANNYV010000053.1:0-3477 GCA_031410275.1 Bacteroidota bacterium | reverse complement strand
ATGGCATCTACCCATAAACGCGCCGCAGCATAATATGACGTAGTTTGGTTTGTGTACTGTGCAATAATTTTATCTAACATTATTTTTTCATCTTCCGGTGTAATGGTTTCACCTTTGCTTTTTAATGAAGCGACTTGTATTTGCAGTAACACTTTGGCGGCTTGTTCGCCACCCATCACCGCAATTTTTGCATTTGGCCAAGCGTAAATAAAGCGAGGGTCATACGCCTTACCGCACATCGCATAATTTCCTGCTCCATAACTATTACCGACTATAATAGTAATTTTAGGAACCACCGAATTTGAAACTGCATTCACCATTTTAGCACCATCTTTGATGATACCGCTATGTTCACTTCGGCTGCCCACCATAAAGCCAGTCACGTCCTGAAGAAAGACTAAGGGAATTTTCTTTTGATTACAATTCATAATAAAACGCGCGGCCTTATCAGCACTGTCATTATAAATAACACCACCTAATTGCATTTCCTTTTTGCCGCTCTTTACAATGGTTCGTTGATTTGCTACAATACCCACTGCCCAACCATCAATACGTGCATAGCCGCATACAATGGTTTTGCCGTAATCTTTTTTAAACTGATCAAATTCCGAACCATCAACCAAACGCTCTATCAATTCTACAACATCATATTGTTTATTATTTTCGGCAGAAAGAATACCATAAATTTCCTTCATGTCTTTCAATGGCTCTATTGGTTTTACCCTGTCGAAACCGGCTCTTTCCTGAGACCCAAATTTATCTACGATGCGTTTAATCTGATCAAGACATTCCTTTTCAGTTTTAAATTTATAATCGGCAATACCGCTGATTTCAGTATGCGTAACCGCACCACCCAAGGTTTGAATATCGACATCTTCGCCAATCGCAGCCTTTGCCAAATAAGGGCCTGCTAAAAAAATTGAACCATTCTCTTCGACCATGATTGTTTCATCACTCATGATAGGCAGGTAGGCCCCGCCTGCTACACAACTTCCCATCACAGCTGCAATTTGTGGTATGCCCATACTACTCATTCGTGCGTTGTTTCTGAATATTCGTCCGAAGTGTTCCTTGTCCGGAAAAATTTCGTCCTGCATCGGAAGGTATACACCGGCACTATCGACCAAATAAATAATCGGTAATTTATTTTCCATCGACATTTCCTGTAAACGCAAATTCTTTTTACCGGTTATAGGAAACCATGCACCTGCCTTTACCGTTTGATCATTGGCCACAATAATACATTGCCGCCCTTTGATATAGCCAATACCTGCAACCGTTCCACCGGCCGGGCACCCACCATGTTCTGGATACATTTCATATCCTGCAAAGGCCATCATTTCGGTGAATACAGCATCTTTATCAATGAGGTAGGCAATTCGTTCACGCGGTGTCATTTTACCTTTTTCTTTTTGCTTGGCAATGGCTTTATCGCCACCACCTTTTTCAATCACGGCTAATTTTTTTCGCATACCGCTCACCGCCATTTTCATCCCATCTTCATTCTTATTAAATTCTAGATCAATTTTTTTTGCCATTTGTACTATAGTTTTTTACAGGTACGCAAATATAGAAAAGAAAATAGGAAATAGGGGATGTCTGATTTTTAAACTGCTTCTATTGAATCTAAGGGGAGGGGTGCCTCTGAGCTCGGCAAACGGAGCTCTGAACTACCCCCTCTTACTATCGAACTGCCCCGATGCAGCTCAAAGGAGCGGCGGCTCAGTATATACGTTAGCTGAGATTTCACTGAACTGAATCAGGTACTTTGTAACCCGAGAGGAGTGAGTTATTATATTAACCGAGTAAGTTATAATCATAGCAGTGTCGTATTCAACATAAATCGGGCAACTGTAGAGGATGGTCAGGTAGCCTCAGACACAAGCTGATTAGAGTTTAAGGAAACACGACTTAGTTCAGAAGTAAATCGGTCTTGTTAATTGGTGAAGGCGATTTACTTCGCAACAAAGCTGAGTGACTTATTCAGCTAGTGGGTTATGTTACGAACCTACCTGGCTTGGCTTTTAGATAACTCAGCTAAGTTTTCGCAGTATTAATCTAGCCATTTCAGGCTAAAATAACTATGCTTATCTATTCTTCTCAACCTGATGAAGGCACCACAATTAAATATTGCCGGCAATGATATGTCGATGAAGCGAGCGGAATTAGAAATCAATCTCATCTTTCAGAACTGTCATTGAAATAACATTTTTGCCCCAAGTATTTTAATTCATAAAAAAATCTGATATATTTACATAGAATTTTTGCATCGAAATTTTATACTAAATGAAAACAAACAAATGGATTACAATTGGTAAAGCTCTTTTACTTTGTTGCTTTATGTTTTTGTCTAGTTCGGGCTATTCTCAAGCAGGTACTGCGGTGCTGATGACCTTTACAAATCTTGTGCAAACAAGTCCAAACACTTTCGAATATGATGTGCTAGTTACAAATACCGGCATTACAAGTCTTGCATTGAGAGGTTATTCATGGGGGCTCAATTGTACACCCGGTATTGAAAATGGAGGGACTATTTCACATACCTTTTTATGCCGGGATCCTATTTTTGTCACTCTTCCTCCGGTAATATCTGCTTATACTGCGCCAACATTTCATTTAAGAGCAACGACCACAAATGCCCCAGCGGGAAATGAAGTGGCCTTATCAGCAAGCGGTACATACAGAGTTGCAAGGATGAGGGTAAAAACAACGGCGGCTTCATTTCCGCTAAATTTCAATCCCTTTAATCCTGTCCTGCCTGTGACTCCAATACAACAAGTTGTTGCACCCGGTAAAACGCAATGTGTAACGACTATGATCATCACGCCACCGGGTAGCAGCTTTGCAGTGAATGGTATTGCGAATGCAGCAGCCTCCGGAACCTATCAGGGCTTATCATCTATTATGATACCTGACCCATTAGGTCCAAATCCTTTTTTACTCAATTGCAGTGCTTGTCCGCCAGGCGCACCTATCAATGCTTGTGGTTCGTATACATGGGCAGTGAATGGGCAAACGTATACAAACAGCGGCATATACTCACATACATATACATTCCCCGGAGGTTGCGATAGCACGGCAACGATTAATTTAACCATCCTTCAAAATTCATTTACAACGAGTAATCCAACAGCATGTGATTCAATCATTGTCAATGGCGTTACATACACAACTAGCGGAACCTATATCGATTCATTTACAAATGCAATTGGTTGCGATAGTGTTGTAACAGTAAATGCAACCGTTTATCACAGTTCAAATACAACCATTAATCAAACCGCTTGCGATGCCTATTCATGGAATGGCCAAACCTATACTACAAGCGGGTTTTATTCGCATACATTTACAAATGGCCCCGGATGTGATAGTGTAGTATTATTGAATCTTATTATTAAACTCAGTTCAAGTTCATCGTTTTCTATAACTGCCTGTGATGTTTATTCGTGGAATACTCAAACATATACAAATAGCGGAACC
>JANNYV010000052.1:0-5414 GCA_031410275.1 Bacteroidota bacterium | reverse complement strand
AATTGATGATTTAGATAAGAGAGTTTTAAAATTAGAAAAAACTATGTTGTAAAAACATAGTTTTTTTAATTTTAAAACTCTCTTATCTAAATCATCAATTTGTTTTGTTTCAATCAGTTTAATCGAATGTTTTAATTTAATAATTGACAAATTTGTTGTGATAGCGTGTTTCTCAAGTTTTTCAAACCGCTTTTCGTGTCTGTCAAGTCGATAATTTACCGATTGAAGTTCTCCTTTGATTTCATGAAGTTCATGAGTTACTTCTTTTTTCAATAATCTGAATTCTGTGACAACTTCTATCCCCGCATTAATTGGTTTGTTCATTTCGGTGTCTTTCATCGTTGATTATTTCAGTCAAATTTACTTCATAAACCGTATCAAAAGAATTTCTATCAGCAAAAATAATAACGCTAAAATAATACAAATTTTCCAAAGTGGTATGCCATGTTGTAATTCATTGATAGTGCCCGATGCATTGAGGTCATTGGCAAGCCAGTCTGCATTTTTGATTCGAGTCGTTTTCTTTAAATCAGAAACATCCCAATACGTTAAATTGGATTCGGCTCTGTCATAATTTATACCCACAAAATTGGTATCTGTACTGCCCGGTAAATACACACCATATAACCCTGCTTTTTGTACGGCATTGTTGACATTGATTTGCATCCGGTTTCCAATACCGCGTTGTTCAGGAATTGCATCAAAATTACCATCACCAATATGATAAATTGTTTTATCGCCAATTTTTGTATTGTCGATAAACATGCTTGCATTTTTGCCGATCGTTAATGCATTAATACTGTTGTTCGAATTCATATAAGCCATCTTATAAATGATAGGCAGAAACCAATATGATTTGGGAAATGTGCTGGCCGTGTTTTCTGCACTCGAAGCACATACATACATTTTACCGTTGCCTGTTTTATACGCACTTAAAAATGCATCGCTGTTTGAAAATGAGAATAATTTTTGTTCGCTGCTTAATGCACCATTTGATAAAATAAAATGTTTGTATACCACAGGTAAATCAATATTCTCAGGTGCCTTGGTAAAAATATCCCTAAATACTTCATGCGATTTATTATAGTCAGTCACAAATGCTTTTGCTGTATCTAAACGCATGTAATTACATCCGGCTGTTTTGCCGAGAAAGGTATTTAAACTTGTTACATCCGCTGTTTGTGGCGCAAATACCAACATGCTTCCACCATTGTTTACATAGTTTTCTAATGCGGTAGAAAGGGTAGGAGAGAAGTTGCCCGCGCCATTTAAAATAATCAATGAATAATTTTTAAATAATGAAACGTTCGCTGCATTGACATTCGTATTATCCATCCGGAATTGTGTACCCGGTTTAAACACTGAACTTAAAAACGCATTTGCATTCGATTGATTTAAAACCAACACTGAATAATTTGAAGTGACTTTGCCTGCAACATAAAATGTATCATCAAAACTCACAGGATAATCATTGATAAATAGTTTGATATTTTGAGTCCCGGCATTCGAGGTAGTGAACGAAATATTTTCTGTTTTCTCTTCGTTTGGTTTTATTGTTGAATTGATTACGCTCTTCATCTGATTATTTACCATCACCGAAACAGAGGTGCTTACTTCTTCAGAGCCGTTGTTTTTAAGCTTTACTACCATTGGGTTTGCTTCATTCAATAAAATAGAAGGGGTTTCAAAATAAACGGTATCAATAGATACATTATTAATTGAATTCGCTTTTATTGGAATGAAATATTTTTTAATGGAATCATTTATTTCTGTATCAAATGCGAAACTATTTTTTTGGAAATCAGAAATATAAATCAACTGTTTTTTCAGTCCGGGTTCAGTAAGCAAAAGTTGTTTTTGTTTTTCAAGTATCGTTGATGCCGTTCTGTTTTTTGCAGAAACTTGTATGGTGCTTAGTTGACGTAAAGCCTCTGCTTTCGAAAGAAATCTATTTTCGTTATAAGCAAAATCATTTGTCAATAATTGGATCTCGTCATTGCCTGAATAGCCTTCAATAATTTCTTTTGCTTTTCCTTTTGCCAAGTCTAAAAGCGAGAGCGAATTATTTTCAATACCCATGCTGAATGAGTTGTCGATATATATGCTCACTGCTTTTGGTCCTTGTGTAATTTTTTCTTTGTCTTTCGAAAAATAGGGTTGTGCAAAGGCGAACACCAAACTAAATACAGCTAATATTCTGCAAAGAAGTATCAGTATGTTTTTAAGTTGCGATTGTTTCTGGGTTTGTTCTTGTAACGCTTTTAAAAAACGGATATCCGGAAAGAATACTTTTTTATATCTTCTGAAATTAAACAGATGAATCAGAATAGGTATAGCGATAGCCAAACCTGCGATAGTAAATAAGGGGTATAAAAAATTCACGGGGGCAAAAATAAGCGATAAGAACTATAAAAAAAGTTTAAATATTGGTGGAAATTTAAACAATGAGAAGTGAAATTATCGATGTTCGGTTTTCGATGTTCGTTGTCCGTGTATTCATCTAATTTAAGAGATAACTACTTCTATATTTCTCATTCTTATTTCTCATTCTTCAAATAAGGATTCGAAAGATGAAAGAAAATATTTGAAATTATACCGCCACCAATTCATCGGCATAATGAGCCAATCCGAAATTTCTTGTTTGTGATTCTTCAGGGTTTAAAACATGCCATTCAAATTCATCTCTGAAATGACGAATGGCTGCAGCAACTGGCCATGCAGCCGCATCACCTAAAGGACAAATGGTATTACCTTCTATTTTGCGTTGTATATCCCACAGCAAATCAATGTCGCTCATTTTACCTTGGCCATATTCGATTGCTTTTAAAATTTTATACATCCATCCGGTACCTTCTCTGCAAGGTGAACATTGACCACAACTTTCATGATTATAAAAATGGGCTAAGGACATGGTATGACGTACAACACATTGGTCTTCATCTAACACAATAAAGCCACCGCTTCCCATCATAGAGCCTGATTCAAAACCGCCATCAGACAGCGATTCATAATTCATGTAACGGGTTTCACCTTTGGCAGTTTTTAATAACAGATTGGCAGGTAATATCGGAACAGATGAACCACCCGGTATACATGCTTTCAATTTTTTTCCTTTCGGAATACCACCACAATATTCATCACTAAAAATAAATTCTTCAACACTACATGTCATATCAATTTCATAAATGCCCGGCTTATTGATATTGCCGCAAGCGGAAATTAATTTAGAACCTGTGCTTTTCCCTACACCGATTTTTGCGTATTCTTCGCCACCCATATTGATGATGGGAACTACGGCAGCAAGTGTCTCTACATTATTTACAACAGTTGGACAATCCCATAAACCTTTCACGGCCGGGAATGGTGGTTTGATACGCGGATTCCCTCTTTTTCCTTCGAGCGATTCTAACAAAGCTGTTTCTTCACCGCAGATATAGGCGCCCGCACCACGTTGCACATACATCTCTAAATCGTATCCTTTTCCTAAAATATTTTTACCTAAAAAACAATGTTGTTTTGCTTCGGCAATGGCTTTTTCTAAAATGTCAACAATCCATGCATACTCGCCTCTGATATAGATGTATGCAGTGTTTGCGCCTAATGCATACGATGAGAGTATCATGCCTTCGACTAATAGATGCGGAATAAGCTCCATCAAATATCTGTCTTTAAAAGTGCCGGGTTCGCTTTCATCAGCATTGCAAACAAGATAACGAGGAACGCCTTCGGGTTTTGCTAAAAAACTCCATTTCATTCCGGTTGGGAAACCTGCGCCTCCGCGTCCACGAAGACCACTTTTTTTCACTTCTTCGGTGACTTCATCCGGGGTTAAATTTTTGAATGCTTTTTCAACGGAGGCATATCCATTATGTCTGCGATATGTTTCAAAATCTCTAATACCGGGAATCTTGTCGTTTGCTAATAAAAGTTTGATGCTTGCCATAGGGTACAAAAATCGGAATTTAATTTAGTTTTTTCAAAATGTTTTTTGAATGAAGGTGGAACACTGAATAGATGGATGATTTGAGTAAGCGTATTTAAATGAAAGGCGATCTTTAAAATGTTATGAGAAAGACAATCTTCAAAGGTCGTTGTATTGCGGCAACGATTGTAGCGGAAATCCCTTGACGCTTTGGTCAGGGATTGGAGCGAAAAGCGTGTGTGCCGCCCAACTAATTTTCATCAGGAATTAGTATCGACATTTTAAAATACAAAGGCTCATTTTGAAGTGCATTTTTTAGCGAAGCCTATCCGAATCTCTTATCAGTTTTTCATCTTTTTTAATACCGGTATAAGCCATCATCAAAAAGAAAATAGATAAGATAGGAATGGCTACACCTAAATAAATTTTAGAACCTAGAATGCCCACAGCGAGCTTATTTCCGGCTGCTGTTTGAGAGGCATCATAAAATTGATAAGCAAGAATTGCGAGTACAATAAGTATGGCTAGCAAGCATAATTTCATTTGTAATTTTCGATTGTTGTACAAAAAAATAATGAAGAAAGAAAACGCTGCAGATAAGATGGCTAGTATTAAAAGCAGTGTATTTGTTTTGGCTGTTAAATCAGTTTCTATAATTGATGTTGTATCTATCGAGCTTACCGAATGAATACCATAGGGAATATATAAAGTAAGTAAGATAATAAGCGAAGCCAGCAAGAGCCATATGGTTTGTTTACGTTGAATCATGTTTGATGTTTAATGAAATTTTGCGCAAGATACTATTTGGATGAATAGATGAAAGCATTTTTGAAATTTTATCCAAGCGATTCAAATTTGTATATGCCACTTGCTTAGAACAACTGCAATTTAATGATAGAATATCCACAACATGATGATATATTATCATGGTTCTTCAATCTCACTATGTTTTGACGTTAGCAACAAATTATCAATGAATTTCTATGTTTTATTCTTATAAACCCGATTATTTCATTTTTAAATTTTCATTTCCTACTTTTGCGCCCTCTTAAAAAACAGACAATATGAATAATTTATTTTACCTGGTCCCTGTCTTTGGCGTGATTGCTTTGATTTATACATTTATACAAAGTGCATGGGTCACCAAACAAGATGCAGGAAATGCTCGAATGAAAGAAATAGCCGGTTATATCGCTGATGGAGCGATGGCATTTTTAAAAGCAGAATATAAAGTGATGGGTTATTTCGTAGTCATTGCATCCTTATTGCTTGGCTTTATGGGATACAGCGATAGGAACAGTCATTGGACAATAGCCTTGGCATTTATAGCCGGTGCATTTTTAAGCGCCTTGGCCGGTTTTCTTGGAATGCGTATTGCAACAAAAGCAAATGTGCGTACCGCTGAAGCAGCTCGTACGAGTTTGTCGAAAGCCTTGAAAGTATCATTTACAGGAGGTTCTGTGATGGGTATGGGTGTTGCCGGTTTAGCAGT
>JANNYV010000051.1:0-2284 GCA_031410275.1 Bacteroidota bacterium | reverse complement strand
ATTGGAAGTACCGTAAATAATTTTACAATGTTTCAAACCGGTGTACGATTTTTTATACTTAAAAATTGGACCGCACAAGCAGGACTTCATTTTTATCATTTATCAAATGCAGCGGCGCGTTCACCGAATTTTGGTATTAATACATTTGGTGCGAATCTGGGTTTGAATTATCATCCGCAATCTGTTGCTCGTCAATTTGAAAAGCGAAACTTAAAACATGTAAAAAATCCGTTGAATCTTTGTTTGTGGACTGCCCTCGCATTCGCAGAAGACAAAGCACCTGATGGACCTCTCTTCCCGGTTTTCACCGGTACAATTTCGGGCTATAAAATGTATAGAAATAAAAATAAAATTATAGTTGGTGTTGATGCGATTTTCAATACACGTACACGAGCATTGATACGAAATGCATTTCAAATGAATGGCGATACATGGATAAGCCCATGGCAGTATACTGCTTTTATAGGGCATGAGTTTTTATTCGGACGTGTTGGGTTTCCTGTTATTGCCGGGAAGAATATTAACAGACCAGTCGGAGGTGAAAAAATTTATCAGAAACTCGGTATGAATTTTCATTTTTACAAACGAAAAGAAGGAACATTCAAGGATGCATTTTTATCATTGATGCTGAAAACACATTTAATACAAGCACAGTATGCGGAGATTGGATTTGGTTTTTTTCTGTAGCATTCTTTCGTCGGATCAAATATTATTGATTACCCGCATGGCTTCATACTGCTTTCTATCACAGGACTTCATCCTTCTTATCACAGGACTTCATCCTGTGCTATTAATATGCCGCCCTTTCAGGGCTTTATTAAACGAATCACATGATTTTGCCCTTCATATGACAGGACTTCATCCTGTGCTATTAATATGCCGCCCTTTCAGGGCTACAGGGTTTCCTCTCAACTTACAACTCTCAACTCTCAACTCACATCTAACAATCAACAACGCTCATTTCGCCAATTCAATGACTTCTAATTTTGTTACGTGATCAAGTTCAATTGTGAAACGAATTAAGGTACTCACTTTATGCCATCCGTATTTACCACAAGCACCCGGATTGATATGCAGCAGATTTAATTTGGCATCAGGCATTATTTTCAAAATATGTGAATGTCCGCAGATAAATAAATGGGGCTGATGTTTTAAAATAAGCGGTTTTGAAACGGCATTATACGATGGCGGATAACCACCGATATGTGTCATAAAAATTGAAACTTCTTCAACAGAAAAAAAGAGATGCTCGGGGTAGCGAGCACGTAATTCAGTACCATCAATATTTCCCCAAACTGCACGAAGTGGTTTAAATTTTTCTAATTCATCAGCGACTTCTATGGTTCCAATATCACCGGCATGCCATATTTCATCCACGTCTTTGAAATGTTCAAAAACTTGTGGCGGAAGAAATCCATGTGTGTCGGAGAGGAGACCAATACTTTTCATTCATTCGATGTTCGAAATTCGATGTCTGATGCTCGGAGACTCATGTCAAATTGATGAGTTGTGCCTGTTTTCTTATTTCTCATTCCTTATTTATTATTCCTTATTCTTGTTTCTAATCCTTAAGCCTCGCTTCATTCAGCTATCACCAAATGATAATTCTTCTTCCCTTTTTGAACAAGAATATATTTGTTATTTAAAATATTAGAAGTGCCAACTGTATAATCAACATCATCAACTTTTACTTTATTAATACTGACACCGCCGCTGCTAACCATTTTTTTCGCTTCACCTTTTGATGGGAATATTTGCGTTTCACTCAACAGATTAATAATATTGACTCCTTCATGCAAACTTGCAGATGAAAATGTAAATGTTGGAACCCCATCCATAATATCAAGCAATTGATTTTCATCTAATGATAAAAGCGCATCAGCTGTTGTATCGCTAAATAAAATTTGCGAAGCTTTGACTGCAAATTCATAATCATTTACTGAATGCACCATGGTCGTTATTTCTTGCGATAAACGCTTTTGCAACAAACGCAAATGAGGTGCTTGTTGATGTTCGGCAATCAATGATTCGATATCTGCTTGCGAAATAAATGTAAATACCTTAATATAATTTTCTGCATCTGCATCACTTGCATTCAACCAAAATTGATAGAACCGGTAAGGTGATGTTTTTGTGGCATCAAGCCAAACATTCCCCGATTCTGTTTTGCCAAACTTCCCGCCATCAGCTTTTTTCAACAGAGGTGCTGTGAATGCAAATGCTTCACCACCATCTTTTCTCCGGATGAGTTCGGTACCGGTTACAATATTGCCCCATTGGTCGC
>JANNYV010000050.1:0-4095 GCA_031410275.1 Bacteroidota bacterium | reverse complement strand
CGATTACGAGTGCAGAAATTAATCAGCTTATCAACGATGTGCAGCAACAATATAATACGAGTTCTATTATCATTACGCATGACCTCACTTGTGCGAAAGATACAAGCAACCGTATTGCTATGTTACTCGACGGAAAATTTTTAAAAGTCGGAACATTTGATGAAGTATTTGATAATGGAGATGAACGGGTAAACAGTTTTTATAATTATAATTTTATACAATAAACCATGAATGATTTAAAAAATAAACGGGCAGTAATCGTAGGGTTATTTGTGCTTGTTGGATTGGTATTTCTGATTACAGGTATTCTGATGATTGGTAATTTACATGAGACATTTAAAAAGAAAATGAAAGTAATTTCTCTTTTCGATGATGTCAGTGGATTACAGACCGGGAATAATATTTGGTTTTCCGGTGTTAAAATCGGTACGGTCAGCAAACTTCATTTTTATGGGAAGTCGCAGGTAGAGGTGACCATGAAAATTGAAATAAAATCGCAACAATACATTCGTAAAAATGCCTTAGTAAAAATAGGTACGGATGGGTTGATAGGAAATAAAATTTTGGTCATCTATGGTGGCACTTCAACTTCTGAGCAGGTAGAAGAAGGCGATACATTGGGTGTTGAAAAAACTTTTTCGTCTGATGATATGATAAACATGGTACAAGAGAATAATAAAAATTTATTGGCGATTACCAGTGATTTTAAAATTATCAGTAAAAAATTAGTGGCGGGTGAAGGAAGCATTGGCAAATTATTAAACGATAATTCTGTATACACAAATATAAATGCGGCTACCGTTTCACTGCAACTCGCATCTGCAAAAGCCCAGGTATTGGTTAATTCATTGAATTCCTTTAGTGCGGGCTTAAATAAAAAGGGTACCTTGGCAAATGAATTGGTGACTGATACCATCGTGTTTAATTCATTTAAAAACTCGATGAAGGAATTGCAACAGATGGCCGATAAGGCAAATGCGCTAGTCACTAATTTAAAAGAAGCCGGCGATAACCCCAATACAACAATGGGAGTGTTATTGCATGATGAAGAATCAGGAGCGGCATTAAAGGCCATTCTTCAAAATTTGGAAAGGGGCTCAAAAAAATTGGATGAAGACCTTGAAGCAGCTCAACATAACTTTTTGTTGAGAGGCTTTTTTAAGAAGAAAGTGAAGGCAGCAAAAAATCAATCAATTGAAAACTAAAAATAAATAAAACTCAATATGAAAAGTGGTAAATCTTCGACCCCTTCTGGTTTCGAAAAAATTTCTTCTGTTGTAACCAAGGCTTCCGGCAGCACACAAGCTTTCCTTGCGGCGCTTTGCGTGATACTTGTTTGGCTTGTATCCGGTCCTTTATTTCATTATTCAAATACCTGGCAATTGGTCATCAATACAGGGACGACCATTGTTACTTTCCTGATGGTATTTTTAATTCAACGAAGTCAGAATAAAGATTCTATTGCACTTCATTTAAAATTGAATGAATTGCTGGTCTCACATGAATTGGCAAGCAATCGCTTGGTGTCAGTCGAAGATATTGGTGAAGATGAATTGAAGGTGCTTAAATTGTTTTATCAGGAAATAGCCTTAATGACAAAAAAGGAGAAGTCTTTAAATGAATCGCATTCACTTCAAGTAGCGGAATCATTGCATGCCGTAAAAAGTAAGAGGAAGAAAACTAATCAATAGAAAAAATGTTACAGCTCGAAGGTCAACTATTGTGTAACTAAAATTGAATTTTCATGGAATTGAAATTAAGAGATTTAGGAAAATTATTAAAATGTACCTCCATTGAATGGAACAAAAAAGAACCATTTCGTCAAAGTGCGGTAATTGCCTATTATGCAGTTTTTAGTATGCCCGGCTTATTGGTTTTAATCATTAGTATAGCAGGTTATTTTTTTGGGAGAGACGTTGTGAACGAAAATATTTTAGCTCAGGTATCCGGCACTATGGGAGCAGATACTGCCTCCCAAATAAGAAGTATGTTGGCGATAACAACAGTAACAAAACCTACATTATGGGGCACACTTTTTGGTATTCTTATTTTACTGATGGGTGCTACCGGAGTCTTTGTTGAATTGCAAAAATCATTAAATGGTATTTGGAAAGTGGAGGCTGTTCCTCAAAAAGGAATGTTGCCAATCATTAAAGCGAGGCTTTTTTCCTTTGGTCTAATTTTAGCCATTGCTTTTTTATTGGTGGTCTCATTGGTTGTTTCAACTGCATTGGTCGCGATGAGCCATTGGATTAAAGTAGATACCTCAGACTTTATGGTTGTTGTTTTCAACAGTATAAATTTTGTCATTTCGTTGATGGTCATATCTGCACTCTTCGGATTGATATATAAAATTTTACCGGATGCAAAAGTTCAATGGAAACATGTTTGGCTTGGCTCACTAATCACAGGTTTATTATTTACACTTGGCAAAACATTGCTTTCGTTATATTTTGGTTTAGCAAACCCGGGTTCGGCATATGGTGCAGCCGGTTCAGTCATTTTAATATTGCTTTGGGTATCTTATTCGTCAATGATTTTATTTTTTGGCGCAGAGTTTACAGCGAACTATGCGGATTTATATTCCGGTAAAGTAGCACCCACAGAGATAGCTAAAGTGACAAAGCAGCAATCAAATTAATAGAATAGTGGATGTGAATTATATAATTTTTGATGCGATTCGTATAACGACTTGTTTGTGCATTCAGCGCATCTTTGTTTTAGAAAGTTTGAATTAATGAGTTACGAAAAGGTATGTTGGAAACCACAATAAATGAGAAATTCAAAAACTAGACGTCGCAGTAACTAGTGAAAATCTATTTTTAAATTTAAATATTAAAATATATGAAAACGTTAAATAAAATTACAGTGTCTCTAATGGTACTTCTTTGTTCTTTGTTTAGTTCATGCAGTGTTGTAGAGGGGATATTTAAAACCGGAATGGGTGTCGGTATTTTTATTTCTATTCTTGTCGTTGTCGGTATAGTGGCATTAATTATGCGCTCGGGCAAAAAATAATTTCCCAATGAGTTATTATCAGTAGGACGCTTTACTATGAAATATCAACAATTTAATACACTAGTTTCATGTTTGGGAATCTATTTTTTCAGAAATATTTTAAATTAGAATCGTAGGATTATAAAATGATGTCTGCGAAATTCATGATTATATTTTGATGATGTGTATTTTCTAATATGGGGTAAGTTTTTGGTTGTTGAAAATGGGAATTATGTAATATTTATGGCCAGTTATGTAACATTCCGCTAATTCTATCATCGCATCTTTGCATTATCAATTATTCTAAACAATAAAATAAAAAAAATGAAAACTTTAAGAAATTTTAAAACAGTATGCCTTCAAGCAGTATTAATTGGCTCTCTATTCATAGGTATTACCTCATGTAGCGAATCATCTGAAACGAAAGACAGCAAGGAGGTAGCTGAAGATTATAATGATGCAAAATTTGGCAAAAAAAGTCAGGAAAAAGATGCCCAGTTCTTAGTTAATGCTGCCGAGATAAATTTAGATGAAATCGCGTTAGGAAAATTAGCGCAACAAAAGGGAATTGAAAGCGACATAAAGAGTATGGGAAAAATGATGGAAGATGAGCATACTAAATCGCTCGCTGACCTTACTGCACTTGCTGCAAAAAAAAGTATTACTATACCAACTAGTCCTTCAGAAAAGGCAAATGATGTGTATAAAAAAATGAATGAGAAATCCGGAAAGGATTTTGGTAAGGAGTATAGCGACTTGATGGTCAATGGACATAAGGATGCAATAGCCGCATTTGAAAATGCCTTGTCTGAGTCGGATGACGCAGATATAAAAAATTGGGCCTCTGCAACGCTTCCTACTTTGCGAATGCATCTCGAGCATGCGATGCATTGTCAAAGTATGTTTGAAAAAAAATAGTTCGACAATTGTAATAAGTAAATTCAGATTTAAATTAAATAAAATAAAAATAAAAAAAATGAAAAAGCTACAAGTTATTTTAAGCGTCCTATTATTAAGTGTTGCAATGAATTCTTGCAAAAAGAATACTGCTGAATCCTCTTACACCTATTCTGTTCGAATGACGGATGCACCCGGTCC
>JANNYV010000049.1:0-5005 GCA_031410275.1 Bacteroidota bacterium | reverse complement strand
CCTTGCTACCTCTATTCCGCCAAATTCTTCAACATGTCTTCGGTCATCATATCTAAATTGTATTGAGGTTTCCAATTCCAATCTTGTTGGGCCACACTGTCATCAATACTTTTGGGCCACCCATTTGCGATTTGTTGTCTGAAATCTGATTTGTAGGTCAAGTGAAATTCGGGAATGTGTTTTGAAATTGATGCGCCAATTTCTTTCGGGGAGAAACTCATACCGCTCAAATTATATGAACTACGCACTGTTATTTTTTCTTTTGGTGCTTCCATTAATTCAATGGTGGCACGAATGGCATCGGGCATATACATCATGGGCAAATAAGTATCTTCACTTAAAAAGCATTGATAATCTTTATCGCGTAGTGCTTCAATATAAATTTCGATGGCATAATCTGTTGTCCCTCCACCCGGTGCAGATTTATAACTTATTAATCCGGGATAGCGCAGGCTTCTAACATCAACACCATAATGATCGAAATAATATTCGCACCAACGTTCACCGGCAAATTTACTGATACCATATACTGTTGTCGGTTCGATGATAGAATGCTGAGGTGTATTCTCCTTCGGTGATGTAGCACCGAAAACGGCTATAGAACTTGGCCAATATATTTTTGTCAATTTTTCTTCCTTGGCAATTTCAAGAACATTCAACAAACTTTGCATATTGATATGCCATGCCAATCCCGGATTTTTTTCACCCGTTGCCGAAAGAATGGCAGCAAGCAAATACACTTGTGTGATGTTGTGCCGTATAATCAGCACATGCAACATTTCTTTATTCATTACATCGCAACTGACATAAGGACCCGTTCCTTTCAGTAGCTCATGCTCATCTCTTAAATCGCTTGCTATGACATTGTTTGCGCCATGTATACGTCTTAACTCGGTGGTAAGTTCAACGCCTATTTGCCCACAGGCACCGATGACTAATATTTTTTCTTTTACGATATTCATATGTTTATTTTATAAAAACAAATGTACTACTTCGTTTTTTAGATAGGCATTTTTTTTACGCTTCTTATCTCGTAAATAAACTTCTGCTTTACTGCTTATTTTTAAATCGCTTCCACCCTTTTACAAACTCATACCAAATCACAGAAATGAAACCAATGCCGATACTAAGGAATAATTCAAACAGGTTTAAATGTTCAAATTCAAAGAATGAGGTCAATGGATTTATATACAGCAGCAATCCGGAAATAATAATGGTCATGCCGATAATGAGTGGTACCAAATTATTCTTGTATCGTAATGTGGTGAGAATTGAATAATAAAATGACCGGTTTACCAGTGTCAGAAATATGTTCGCTGTAATGAGCACAATAAAAACCATGGTTCTCGTGTGTGATTCACTATATCTTTGATAAACAGCATAACGGTAAGTACATAAAGAACCTGCTGTAATAACCAAGCCTTGAATGATACTATTCGCTAGCTCCTTCCAATTGAAAAAAGTAGTACTAAAGGGTCTGGGTTTTTGAGCCATCGTATTTTTTTCCATGGGTTCATTTTCATAAATAATAGAACAGGTTGGTCCCATAATTAATTCTAAAAAAATGATATGAATCGGGCCGAAAATATTCGGGTATATCCATCCTAAAATCAATGGGATAAAAACAGACAGTATGATAGGGATATGAATAGATATCACAAACTGAATGGCCTTTTTAAGATTGGTATATATTCTCCTACCCATTGCAATAGCATCAATCATTTTTGATAAATCATCCTCTACTAAAATCAAGGATGCCGCCTCCTTTGCAATTTCAGTTCCTTTTTTCCCCATGGCAATGCCTATATGCGCCGCCTTCAAAGCCGGTCCATCGTTGACACCATCGCCTGTCATAGCAACGATTTCATCATTGGCTTTTAATGCATTAATAATTTTTAGTTTCGCATCCGGGAACATTCGAGTGAACACATTAATCTCCTTTACTTGCTTCTGCAATTCAATTTCTGACAATGCCATTAATTGTTCACCGCTGATACTTTTTTCATACCCTTTAAATCCAATTTGCTTGGCTATTGAAATGGTGGTTGCAGCAATATCACCTGTTATTATTTTAACCGAAATTCCGGCATTGTAAAAAGCTTCCAATACCTTCTGAATATTTTTTTTAGGCGGGTCATAAAAAGCAACCAAGCCTTTGAAAGCAAATTCAAATTCTTGTTGCGTTGCCGGAAAGTTGGTTCCATTAAAAATAGCTTCTCCGACACCCAATACACGATAGCCATCATTGGCCAATGTATTTATGGCTTTAAGAATATCTTCTTTCTCATCCGTATTTAACTTACATATATTCATTAAAGCTTCAGGTGCGCCTTTGGCCGCAATGATTTGTTGACCTCTATCATTCGCAAAAATATGCGTCATCATAGGAGGCTTGCCATCCAATGGATATTCATGTATTAATTTAAAGAGTTGTCTTTCATCATCCGGAATGACTTCCTTGTACGCATTATGCAATGCTAGTTCCATTGGATCGAAGGGAATTGGTTCGCTTGCCCACATAGCCATTCGAATCAATTCATTTTCATCATCGCTGAGTAAACCTTCCGGATTGGAAATAGTTTTCGTTGTCAATACAAACAATTTGGCTAAACGCATATTATTTTCGGTAATCGTCCCTGTTTTATCGGTACAAATAACCGTTGCACTTCCCAATGTTTCGACGGTTTTCATTTGTTTCACAACAATGCCCATTTTCATCATACGCCATGCGCCTAACGCCATAAAGGTGGTTAATGCAATTGGTATTTCTTCAGGTAAAATGCTCATTGCCAATGTGAGTGATTTCAACAAGCTATCAACTATATTTTTTGTATGAATATAATTTAGTATCCAAACGATACCAAAAACGATAGCCCCGATGATGGCCATTTTGAAGACAAAATTGCGTACTTGCAATTCCAATGGAGTCTTTTCCTCTTTGATATTTTCAAGGCTTTTCCCAATTTTTCCCAATTTGGTTTCGCTCCCAATAGCTGTGATAATTGCAACGGCTAATCCACTCGCAACAGCTGTTCCCTGATACACCACATTATCTTCTTTGGTTTTGTCTTTAAATACAGCAAGAGATTCTCCGGTGAGTATAGATTCATTGACTGAAAAATCATTCGAGTGAACAATATTACCATCGGCATTAATGGATGTCCCTTCTTCAATCAACAGGCAATCGCCTACCACCAATTCACTGCTTGCTATTTGCTGCTCAATACCATCACGAATGACTTTACATTTTGGCTGCGTAAATGCTTTTAATTTTTCTAGCGCATTTTTGCTTCTTGAATCTTGATAAAGAGAAATGGTAGATATTAAAATAATAGCAGAGGAAAGAAAAATACCATCCCCAATTTTTCCACTGATAAAATAAATAGAGGACGCAATCAATAATAAAAGCACCATCGGGTCGCTAATGAATTTTTTGATAGCATTAAAAAACTCATTTTCCGTTTTAAAATCTACTTGATTATTTCCAAATTTTTCCCTTGCAATGAATACCTCTTCTTGCGTTAGTCCTTTAATGTTATAATTATTTTCAGGCATCTTAAGATTGTTTTTTTGAAAAAAAATACTGTTTTCTTGGATTCATTTCTATTGATGAAGACATTTTAATTGCGTTATGATAAATTATTTAATGACGTGCCCCGTAGCGTCTCGTTGTCAAAAGTATTGCTTGATGGTGATTTGTAAATGTACCTGCAAAAGGGCTCACAACATTAGCCTAACATTCCTTCTATATGCTGTTCATGAAATACAGATGAAAATCTACCTACTATTTTTTCTTTATTAATAATGTACTTTTCAATTTCCAAATCATTTATATCGCTTTGCAATACACGGCGATGAACCGGATACAGAGTGCCTCCTTTTTCACCTGCATTAACTAAAGGGGCATATTGAAACTCCGAATCTACCAAAGTGCCCCGTGGATACATGATACCGGGTCTACCTTTTCCTCTGATATCCAAATCATCAGGATGAGGCAAGCCAAGTGTATGACCGTACTCATGCGCCGAGGTAGTACTGCCTTTATAAAGATTTTCTAATTTAAAATAACCCGAGTTGCATCCCAATCCATCAACGAATGAAATATTACCATGAGCATATTCTTCAATACGGAAATAATTATTTCGTGGATTACTGTTTGTGATGATATCATGCACTTTCAAATCAGGAAATAAAAACACATTGCTTTTAAAATTTAATAAGTAAGGAAATTTTTCTAACCAAACCAATCCTCTCACTTCATTCCAAAGCTGATTAATTTCCTGCTCCATATCATTTCGAATAACTTCACTAATTGCATTCCCATACAAAAAAATATTTGATAGAATAAAAATTTGGTAGTTGGTTCTGTCAATTTCGATGATGCCCATAAAAAAGCAAATTTAGAGCATAGCATGGAAAAATGGAATATAAAAAAAGGGAGCTGAATGCTCCCTGAATATTTTTATTGTACGTCTGCTTGCTTTTTCTTCGCGTATCGTTTGTTGAATTTGTCGATACGACCTGCTGTATCTAACAACACATTTTTACCGGTATAAAATGGATGTGATGTATTGGAAACCTCTAATTTGATAACAGGATATTCATTCCCGTCTTCCCAAGTCATAGTTTCTGACGATTTTGCTGTTGAGCGTGATAAGAATGAATATTCATTACTCATGTCTTTGAAAATTACAAATCTGAAATTTTCCGGGTGGATACCTTGTTTCATAAACGTTTATTTTTAGTGCATGATACTAACCATGCGGTTTTTTAAGAGGGGCAAAAGTAATAGAAATAATTTGATTTAAACATAAAAAAGTCCAACAATTTTCTATCTAGCCCTTCATATTTACATATTGCAACGGAATCTGCATATCCGAGGTTCTACAAAATTGAATGACTTCTTGCAGATCGTCAATTTTTTTTCCGGTCACTCTGATAATATCGTCCATGATAGCAACCTGTACTTTCAGGTCACTTTCTTTAATCATCTTCACAATTTTCT
>JANNYV010000048.1:0-2663 GCA_031410275.1 Bacteroidota bacterium | reverse complement strand
ATTAAAATAACTGCACCAGTTATTTTAATAGTACTTCTATTGCATTATTACACCAAAATAAACCAAATAGTATTATTTTGGATAGCATTTATTTTCACACGCCCATTTGGTGCTACCTTTGGAGATTTCCTTACAAAACCTATAGCAAAAGGAGGGTTAGATTTAGGTAGGCTTTCTTCCTCATTAGTGTCCATTTTCATACTCGCATTGCTTATTTACATCTCAAATAAAAATTACAAAACATCTCAAATAAAAATGAAAAAAATTATAAAATTTCTCGTTCTCTTTCTTTTAGCATTAAATGCCATCTCTTGCAATAAAGGAGCTGGTAAAGGTGGGAATGCTACATTAAAAGGTCAGGTGTATGCTTACAATTATAGCAAGTCTTTTGTGCTAAGTGATTCCGGCTATCTTGGAGCACAAAAAGTTTATATTATTTATGGAGATGGCTCAGGCGTGTCTGATAATACAGAGACGGATAATAATGGGCAATTCATGTTTCCATATTTAAGAAAAGGGAAGTACCAAGTTTATGTTTTTTCCAAGAAATTAAATAATGCAAGTTTGGATTCAACGGTTATTCAATTATGTGAAATAAAAACAAAAAATGAAATAAAGCAATTGCCTCTTGTCATAGTAAATACTATAAAATAAGGTTTTCAATTCCTTTCAATCAGAGTCCTTTCAATCAAGTGTTATATTTGCAAGTTCAATAAATTCTTATAAAAAAGTCAAATGAATATTTTTAAGACAAACTATAAAAGTAGAAAATTAATCTTCTTGTTTTTGTATATCATTATTTCTATAAATAGCTATTCACAAACGGTAAAAATATTATTCGATGCCACAAAAGCTGAAATGGCAGGGAATGCCGATTGGGTCATAGATGCGGATGCCAATGATTTGGGTATTAATACTAATGGTAAAATGATTATTGGTATTGGTGATGAAGCTAATCCACAAGGAATACCAACACCTAATCAAAGTGGTATTACAACTTCAACTTCTGAAACCTATTGGACTGGCGCATTAAGTTCTTGGGCTGTTGACTGTGCAAAGCAAAACTATAAGGTTGAATCACTCCCTTTTAATGACAGTATTACCTACGGCAATACAATTCATACAAAGGATTTAATGCACTACAATATTTTTGTAGTGTGTGAACCCAATATTTTATTCACAGCATCAGAAAAAAATGCCATTGTAAAATTTGTAAAAGATGGGGGGCGGTTATTTATCATTGCCGACCATGATATGAGTGACAGAAATGGAGATGGATATGATTCACCCACTATTTGGAACAATTTATTTAGTACGAATACAATACAAACAAATCCATTTGGCGTTACATTTGATTTACAAAATTATGATGAGCTAACCACCAATGTTGCAAACCTACCAAATGATAGTTGTCTTCACGGCTCATTTGGGAATGTAACCAAAATGGAATTATTTGGAGCAACTACATTAACCATTGACAATTCGGCGAATATCACAACAAAAGGATTGGTTTATAGAGGTGGTGTTTCTAATACAGGGACAACAGGTATTTATTTTGCAAGAGCTTATTTTGGATTAGGTAAGGTCTGTATTCTAACCGATAGTTCGCCACCTGATGATGGTACAGGTGACGCAAATGATGTTTTATATAATGGTTATACAGGTGATGCAAGTGGTCAACATCAATGGTTGTTAATGAATGCTACAATTTGGTTAGCACATAACAGCTTTGTATTATCTAATTCCCAAGTCGACCAACAGATTGCCTTTAAAATATATCCTAATCCGAGCAATGGTTCTGTTCATATTGAATCAAATAATGATTTACCAAATGAATTAGAAATTTTCGATTTGATTGGAAGAAATGTATATCAAACTAAATTTTTTCAGCATATTGAAATTCCAAATTTGAATGTCGGTAATTGGGTTTTCAGAATAAAAAATGACAAGCAGTACTTCACAAAATTAATAGTTGTTCAATAGATATTATTTTGACTTTATTCATGAGGCAATAGTACAATTATGTAAATTCTCATCTTGTATATTAACTACGCTCTAAAAAAAGTACAGTAACACACCCATCGCTTACCCATGAAATCACATGACTTACCCAAGCTATACCCATGACATACACATAGCTATCACATTGTCTAATATTGAAGAAAAATTCATAAATGATGAATTAAAGAAGGAACTATTTGACAAATACAATGAACGATTCAGAATTGAAAAAAGAGAAATCCAACAAAAATTAGAACTCCTCCTAAAAAGTCGTCGGATCTTGAAAAGTGTATTGAAAAGGCAATAACATTATCAAGCAAACTTAATACAGCATGGGATATAGCAGATTATGGCAATAAACAAAAATTGCAATACCTCCTTTTTTCCTAAAGGAATGTTTTATAACATGGAAAACAACGTTTGTCGAACCAGAAGAGTAAATTCTATCTTCTCAGCTATTGCAGAACTATCAAGGGTTTCAAGAGAATGAAAAAAAAATAATCTCATTATTGAATTGGGATTATCTCGTTGTGTAAAAGCAATGTTGTCAACATTGAACTTTAAGAGTGTGAAACAGAATGAGAATGAAGAAAAAGCAGAATGCTCTCATTGCTTTAACTCTCATTCTCACTCTGCTTTCGTAGTCCCGCCGGGAATCGAAC
>JANNYV010000047.1:0-12530 GCA_031410275.1 Bacteroidota bacterium | reverse complement strand
GATTCTACTGATGAATACTAGCCCGGATGGTAGTGGAAAGCCCACAGCGAGGAACGAGCGAGGACTTGCAACGGACAGCCGGACCGCAGCTAAAAGATGATTCGATGCCCGGCTCCGAAAGAAAAAATTATCCTTCTAATTTGTGCGTTGTGCTATTCTTTGCTTTGCCTTATATTTGCGTTCCTCATGGCAGAACAATACGTAGTATCGGCGATTAAATACAGACCACAGCATTTTAATACTGTGATTGGTCAGTCGCATATTACAACGACCTTGAAAAATGCCATTAAAACCGAGCAACTTGCGCATTCATTTCTTTTTTGCGGTCCGCGTGGTGTTGGTAAAACAACCTGCGCAAGAATTCTCGCGAAAACAATTAATTGCACCAACCGGACCGATGACGCCGAGGCCTGTGATGCTTGTGTATCATGCCTTTCATTTAAAGAGAATACCTCATTTAATGTACATGAATTAGATGCCGCGTCGAATAACTCGGTGGATGATATCCGCGATTTAATTCAGCAGGTTCGTCTCACTCCGCAAGCCGGAAAGTATAAAGTATATATTATTGATGAGGTACATATGTTGAGCTCGGCAGCCTTTAATGCGTTTTTAAAAACATTAGAGGAACCTCCTTCGTACGCCATTTTTATTTTGGCCACCACCGAAAAACATAAAATACTTCCGACCATTCTTTCGCGTTGTCAGATCTTTGATTTTAATCGTATCAATACAAAAGATACGGTTGAACATCTGGCGGAAATTTGTGAAAAGGAACATATCAAATTTGAGAAGGAAGCCCTTCATTTGATTTCACAAAAAAGTGAAGGTTGTATGCGCGATGCCTTGTCGATCATGGATAAGATAGCGAGCTTCAGCAATGATGAAATTACCTATGTTTCAACGGTTGAACATTTGAATATACTCGATTACGATTATTATTTTAAACTCATCGAATCGCTCATGATGCAAGATATGGGCGCGGTGATGTTGCTGTATGATGAAATAAATAATAAAGGGTTTGAAGGCGATATGTTTATGAATGGATTTTCGGAACATCTCCGGAATTTGCTGATGTGTAAAGATGCCCGTGTGGTAAAGCTTTTAGATTTGCCTGATAATATTAAAGCCAAGTATTTTACACAAGCCAATCAGTTGCAACAAAATTATATTATCAATGCGCTTTCGGTATTGAATTTATCGGAGATGAATTTTAAACTGGCGAGAAATAAGCGATTGCATGTTGAGTTGGCATTGATAAAATTAAATTATTTACAACAAGCCATACAAGTACTAAGTGATGAAAACGGCAGTGTATTAAAAAAAAAATTCTGACGGGATTTAGTTCAGTGATTACGCAGGCAAGAATACTAAAAATTTCTACCGTTGCAGCACCATCTATACCATCGCATATTGAAACGGTACGTGAGCCGCTTGTAGCAAAGACAATAGAGAAAACCGTCGCTACAAATATAGATTTGCCCACTTCGAAAACAGGCACAGGGGGCTATGGTATTACTTTGGGCGGATTGAAAAATATAAAGAAAGATGCAAGGGAAAAACATCTTGCAGAAAGTGGAGGCAAAGTAGCAATAGAGATTACGAACGAGAATTTAGCCCTTGCCTGGAACGATGCTGTCGATAAAATTGCGGCTCATAAAATGTTATACAAAAGTGCCATCTTGGAAAGTGTACTGACCTTTCAACAACACGAAATTACGATTCATGCCAATGTTGTTTCCTTTGATTTTTTGAAAAGTGAACGGCTTCAGTTACTCGATTTTTTTAAACTTTATTTTCATAATGAAAGTATTAATGTGCTCTTTGCGGCGAAAGTGAGTGAGTTAGAAAAGAAAGGTGAACAAGTAATGAGTACCCGAGAAATTTTTGACATGATGGCTGAAAAAAACCCGAACCTGCGATTGTTGAAGGATAAGTTGGGGTTGGATATAGAGTATTAAGTTGCGGGTTAGGGAGTTACGGGTTAAGGGGTTAAAGTCAACCAAATCATGTGTGATAGACAATTCATATGTTGCATTTTCCTTTCTTATTCCTTATTTTATATTTCTTATTCCTTATTTTATTCTGTTACTATATTTACACCCTTAAAAACACCCCGTGGCAAACAAATTACTCGCTAAGCATAGCCTCGAATATCAAAAAAAGAAAAAACCATTAAGTGCTTTCTTAAAAAAATTTGATGAGAAAACCATCACCGGAATTAATGCCATCGTAGACGAAGCTAGCGACGCCACTTGGAAGGAAGTGGAATGTTTGTCGTGTGCGAATTGTTGTAAGGTAATGACACCAACATTTACCAAAGCTGACCTAAAACGAATCTCGAAACATTTCAGAATGAGTGAAAAAGATTTTTATACGAAATGGTTGGAGACCGATAAGGACAATGGCGATAAGGTAAACAGAATTCAACCTTGTCAGTTTTTAAATCTTGAAGATAATAAATGCAGCATTTATGAAATCAGGCCGGAAGACTGCTCAAAATTTCCGCACTTTAAACGTAAACCTTTCGGTGACTTTAATCATATTCATACGCAGAACATTGAGTATTGTCCGGCTACATTAAAGTTTGTAAGTAAGCTTCAGGAGAAGATAGAGAAAGAGTTTGAATGGTAGTATGCTGTTACGGGTTAAGGCGTTACGGGTTAATGAGTTAAAGACCGGAACACTCCGCCTACTTGCATTTCCTGACATCTGACATCGGTTTTTTGCTACCGGTCAGGTAGGGAATCAAAGGTAGACAGTTTGGATTAAGAACCAAAAGATGAAGAAAGAAAAGAAGACAGAAGAGAGATATCGCCCCACTTGCCGGTAGCAAATGTTGGCGGCTGCCTTTGTTTGATTTTCAATTATTTTTCAGTTTAAGTTTCATCATTATGTCTTTCTGCTCGTCATTGCCTAATTTGAAAATGTGCTTATCAAACTCAACGAAACCATTTTTCTTATAAAAATTTATAGCTCTTGGATTTTTCTCCCAAACGCCTAACCAAACATAGTCCGCATTTATCCGTCTCGCTATTTGCATTGCCTTTTCGTAAAGAATCTGTCCAACATTTTTTCCGTGAAATTCTTTAGGCACATAAATTCGTTCAATTTCAAGCGCTTTGTTATCCTTTAGTTCTGTCTGCGATTGTCCAAAATTCAGCTTTAGATAACCGATTACATTCTTGTTGAGTATCGCAAAATAAAATTCAGAGTTTTTGTCATTAAGTTCGGTAGTCAGTTTTTCAGAAGTAAATTCTTCATTCAAATATTTTTCCATATTTTCTTCAGTATTGCCTGATGAAAAGGTTTCGGAAAAAGTTTGTCTGCCGATTTTTTGCAAGGAGTCAATGTCATCTATTGTTACTCTTACAATGTCAATGTTTTCTATGCTCATTTAGTTTGTACTATTTCGTAAAGGTTGACGCCAACTATCAGCTAACATTTACTTTATTACTTCAACCATAATATTCTCTGCTTCGTTACTTCGTAAACTTAAATTATATCCTGCCACATTAATCGCAATTGGGTCACCAAGTGGCGCTGTTAGTTCTACCGAAATTTCTTCGTCGGGAATACAACCCATCTCTAATAATTTTACATACAATTCTGTTTCACCAAAACTTTTAATGATGGCCTTTTGTTTGTAAGGTAGTTCTGTCAATTTTATGAGGGTCATGAGCGAGTAAGTAGATTGCAAATGTAGTTCATCGAGTATTACTCATAAAAAGTAATATTAATGATGCTCTTCTAATTTTCAAAAACAAAGCCCCAATTTTCATCGGGGCTTTGTTTTATTCTCCTCTTATTTCTTCTTTTCGTTGCTTCCACGATTTATGAGCAGCGCCATCCATCTTTATAATTTTGGGTGTAAATTTTCCGATTACGTCCACCAAGGCCTTTTGCGATTTCATGACTTCATCAATATCCTTATAGGCAAAAGGTGCTTCGTCTAACCCACCGCCAATCAGCTTGACACCATGTTTAATCAATTCATCTTTCATCGACTTCTGTGTGATTGATTTCATGGCAGTGGTTCTACTCATTTTTCTGCCGGCACCATGTGCTGCCGAATTGATAGACGCATGTTCACCTTTTCCTTTTACAATATATCCGTTTGCCGTCATGCTGCCGGGAATAATACCAAGTACATTTTTGCCGGCCGGTGTGGCTCCCTTTCTGTGCACAATAAGTTCTCTGTCATTCCATTTTTCTTTCCATGCAAAGTTGTGATGATTCTCTACCCGGGCGATTGGTCTTTTATGAAATTGCTTTGCAATTTTTTCATGTATGATATGATGACAGGCACTTGCATAATCGCCCGCTAAATTCATCGCTGACCAATACTCAATTCCCTCTTGTTCATCGAGACTTAACCAGGCTAAATTTTTTGCCTCGGCAGGTAAGCGTCTTTTATTGATGGCAATCTTCGTATAATAATTGGCGATGTTTGCACCTAAGGCTCTCGAACCTGAATGCGTCAGCAAACCAACATAAGTTCCTTTTTCAACACCAAGTACTTCATCTTTTTCTTCAATGTCAACGATACCAAATTCTGCAAAATGATTACCGCTTCCCGAAGAGCCCAATTGTTTCCATGCTTTGCCCTGAAGATTTTTAAGCATTGAAATTTCTCCATACTCTTTTCGTTCCATTACTTCATGATTCGAAGCCTGTTGAAATTGTGCTCCGCTTCCGAATAAGGTTGCCTCATTAAGTTCTCTTGCGAAATAAGATTCCTTATTTGATAAATCCTTTATATCCATATCAAAAATACTCAAACACATTCTACATCCAATATCTACACCAACGCCATAAGGTATTACCGCATTCTCAGTGGCTAACACACCACCGATTGGTAAACCATATCCTGAATGTGCATCAGGCATGAGCGCACTTGCCACTGCAATGGGTAATTTGGAGGCTTGATAAATTTGATGCATAGCTCCCTCATCAATAAATTCTTGTCCGAATATATTGATATCCACACCATGTTTAAGCAATTCTATTTCGCCTTCTCCTGTTTCTGTCGACGGCAATAATTGCATCGCTATTGGTCTTAATGTTTCATCCGCACAATAATTTTCCGGTGCTTTTAGAAGTAAGGATAAAAGTTTCAATGCATCTTCTTTCGACATGTGTTTAAAATTTTTTTCCATCACATTCATCGCCACACTGATTACGGGCCCTTCAGGGTATCCTATTTTTCGTATTTCTTTTCCTGTTAATTTTAATTTCAATTTGTTTGTTTTAATTTTAATTAATCTCTGCTCTACTCACTGTTGTTTAAAAGGTATTTATTGTTTATAACCTTGAAGCTCATATTATCTTCTGAACAACGCCACACTAATCCTTCAACATCAATGGAAGAATTAAGGATATCTTTGATTTCTGAAACTTGTAATATTTCTGGCAATGTATGATTTAATATAATTTCTTTGTAGAGCGGGCAATGAGGAATATTCTTCTCTACACAAATCCGGATAAAATCATGTTGCTTCAATCTTTTCCCATTTACATAAATATTGAACAATTTAATTTGATCCTTCTCAACGTTATGTCGGTTGCCATTAAATTTACCAATCGCTTCTCCTTGTACAATTATATCATCTGTTTCAAAATGTTTTAAAAGCTTTTCTATTTCAATTTTAAAATCGGTACTAACAAAAACTTTATACCAGTCGTTTTTTTTATCGTGTAATTCAAATCGCCTGCTACAAATTCTGAATTTACTTTTACCCATTACTTTCGAGTGAATAATTGTAATACTTGAACCATCTAACTTATAACTAACAATAAATAATTTACCGGCATATTGACTTAAAACCTGCGGGATATTTTGTATTCGTTCTTCGTCTGTGATTGACACCAAATTTTTTGGAAATGCACTTCGACTTAACCGTTGCAATTTAGGGAATACCTTAAACAGCAAATTATATTTAAATATGTAGATCCATTTTTTATATCCATTTTTAGGCATTCTTGGTTTTTCAAATCGTTCCGGATTATTGTCCGGCTTTTCAAATTTTCTAACCCCCAACACATTTGTAATATCATCGCCTTCCTTCCATTTACCAACCGGTAATGGAACAATCAAACCTTGCGAAATTTGTTTCCGTAGTTTTATAGTCCTTACTCTAAATTTTCGGTCTCTTAAAAATTCGTATTCCGGTCGGTCGGGTACAATTGTATCAATTTGAATATAGGCGCATAAATCACCCACTTTATATTCATCTTTCTTAACCACAATTTCCCAACCTAATACAGTTGCTGTTTCTATTAATTCCGCTCCATCTATTGCAGCTATTTTTAGTACTCGTTGTACTGATGCTAAATTCATATTTTCAATTTTTATGTAGGTGCTGTCGAATAAGTTTATTATGTTCGTATATCATTGATGGTCATTTTTTTTGCCACCCAATAGCCAAATAACTCAATAACCGAAAACTTTTGAAACAGCCTTGTTTGCTTTTTAATTTAATACTTCTTCTCTTCGTTTAAAGCCTATCATTTGTTGTGTATCTTCTTTTGCGTTCTGTTCATGAGGATTTGTTATTTCTGCTATCGTCATCGGTTCATTAATTTCTATATTAAATCCTAAGTGCTTACTTAAGCGTTTTGCTTTTTCTGTATTCAATTTTCCAAATTCATATTTCGAAATCAATCGCCCTTTGCGAAGTAGTGCTTTATCTACCAAGGTTAATGAACTATTGAACGTGCATATCAGTTGTACATTCAAAAAATCAGAAAGTAAGCCATCCGATATATTCAACAAATTTGACACTGATGAATTAGACCCATGGCTTCGCTCCATGATAATGTTTTCCGCATCTTCGATGATAATAACACTGTTTGGATTGTTGATAAGCAAATTAATAAAATCGGGATTCATCATACATGAAGCGATGTTGGGCGGTAAGAACAAAACCTTTTTATTAATCTTACCAATTAGATAACGCAGATAGGAAGTCTTTCCTGTTCCGGGCATGCCATGAAGGAGAATAATTCCTTTGTCATTTTTCTTTTTCAACCGCGACTTTATCGTTGCATCTATTTCTTTAAAGTCATCATTGTAAAATAAATCCAAATCAAGATTGGTTCGCTTGATTTCCATTTCAGATAAAATAAGTCCACGCATACTTTGTACAATCAAATTTATTTCGAGCGGTCTTCGCCGTTTACGTTGCTTAAACTTTTTAAAATCGAAGGCCAACTCATTTACAAATGCTGTTTGTTCATCCGGGTAAAATATTTCGCAATAGTTATCGCTGAAAAACAATAGTATTTTATTGTTTATGAAAATATAAGTTTCATCGAAATCAATTTTCTTGTACACATCTGTTTTCGTAATTGTTTGCGCTATCATACCCTGATATTTTTTGGTAAAATCCTTGCTTGCTTTTTCAGCATCAATATTTTTTACATCCATCATATTCGGAATAAAATCGAACCTGTCGAAATACAAACCTCTTGCATTCAAGTAAAATGCATCGCTCTGTATGGAGTTGGTATTAATTTGCTTATGTATAATTTGTGTTTCCATTTTCTTTACTATTTAAGGGTGGATAAAACAGGAGTCGAACCTGTAACCACGGTGCTTCAAACCGATGCTCTACCTTTGGAGCTATTTATCCTTATTGGTTGTCTACGGGTCTCGAACCCTATTCTTCTCATTCACAGTGAGCTATTTTACCGCGTAAACTATAGACAACATGTTTGTTTTCATTTGTTTCATTCAAACAAAAAACCCGATCGTGTTGCGACCGGGTTTACCATACATTTCTTCCTGAACACTCAGGTTAAAAATATATCCGGTCGATTTTTTGCACACGCACAGAAATAAAAACAGGTTGTTATTTCTAATGAATGGTTGTTGTTACTATGAATGGTTTTGCTTGTTTGCTTTTTTATCATGTTTAATTTTTTAGACAATAAAAAAAGCCCCACTATACTGCGAGGCTTCTTTATGAGTTAATAAAAATATTTTTTATTGCACACACTTTACCTCAGCAAACAATAAGTCTCCAAAGGGGCTTATCGCTTTCAGGTTTTCGATATGTAAAATTGTGCGTTGCATTTTTGTTTTATTTTTTGACGGACGGCAAAGGTTAATTTAATTTTTTAATTATGCAAATATTTTTTTAAATAAATTTATGATGGTTAAAATCTTATTTTATTATGTAAACTAAAATTCTCACACAAATCGTTTTTCAAACACACAACCAACACCCCCGGACATCAGACATCGAACATCTGGCATCGATTATTTTATTCCTAACTCATCACTCAACTGCAACATCCTGTCAATCGGCTTCTTCGCAGCCAAACGAAGTTCTTCATTCATGGTAAGTTCAGGCAATTCATACTTCATACATAAATACAATTTCTCTAAGGTATTCAATTTCATATGTGGACAATCATTACAAGCACAAGAGTTATTTGGAGGAGCCGGAATAAATGTTTTATCCGGTGAATTTTTTATCATCTGATGTAGGATGCCTGTTTCAGTTCCAACAATAAATGAATTTGCTTCATCTTTTTTTGTATACTCTAAAAGTTGTGTGGTACTTCCTATAAAATCAGCAATCGCCAATACAGCTTCTTCACATTCGGGGTGTGCTACAAACTTTGCTTCAGGATGACGAACTTTTAATTTGGTAATTTTTTCGAGACTAAATATTTCATGCACCATACAAGCACCATTCCACAACAACATATTTCTTCCGGATTGTTTGTTGATAAATCCTCCGAGGTTTTTATCCGGTGCAAAAATTATTTTTTGTTCCTTTGGTAAACTCTCTACAATTTTTTGCGCATTGCTGCTGGTGCAAATAATATCACTCAATGCTTTTATACCCGCGCTGCAATTTATGTATGATATAACCAAATGATCGGGATGCTGTTCTTTGAAACGTTTGAATAAAGGCGGCGGGCAGCTGTCGCTTAATGAACAACCTGCATGTAAATCCGGTAATACAACTTTTTTTGTAGGGTTTAATATCTTGGCGGTCTCGGCCATAAAGTGGACACCGGCAAAAACTATTATATCTGCTTTTGTTTCTTGTGCTTTGCGCGCCAATCCTAAACTATCACCAATATAATCAGCCACATCTTGTATATCTGACTCCTGATAATAATGCGCCAATACAATGGCATTTTTTTCTTTTTTTAGTCTTTCTATTTCATCAAACAAATCCAAAGTCGGATCTATTTGCAAATTTAAATAACCAAGCTTTCCGATATTGTCAACAACTTCAGTCATAGTATTAGTATTATTATCTTTTTATAAAAAAAAAATTCTTGTTACTATTAAGCATGTGAATACGTTAATAAAAACATGTTTTACACCTTGCAAATGTGAGACTATTTTGTTTATCCAAGACATATTCACATTCTATTTTTTAGTATCCACATAAGAGAGCTAATCATATCAGTTGTTTCGGGTTAATAAGAAAAAAATGTTGATTAAAATACGATGGAATAAAATTATGACTGTGAGTTGTGAATTGGTCTTGTAGAACGAATGGAAAAAAAGAAGACTGTCCACAAAAGCACACATGATAAAAAAGAGGAATGGAATAAATAATGAAATACGCACAAAATAATCCACAGAATATAGAAAGAAAAAGGGCAAAAAAGTGAGAATCGCCTAAATTCATGGCCAAAAAACTTTGAAATACCAATGTAAAACCTCTATTTTTGCACTCCTTTAAAAAATGTTAATAATATGTCGGTAATTCAAAACATAAGAGATAAGTATATTGGTGTAGTGGTGGCTTCCATCGTTGTCGCCTTAGTTGGGTTTTTAGTCATGGATGCTATGCATAGCAATGTGCGTAATATGTTTGGTAATGATAAATCATTATTGGCAGAGATCAATGGAAAGCGAATTGAAGCAAAGAGCTTTGATGCCTTGCGTCAGAAATATGAAGAAAATATGAAGACCCGTAATAAGGGTGCTGCGTTAAGCGAAGAAGAACAAAGTCAAGTGAGTGATCAAGTTTGGAATGATATCTTGAATGAAAATTTAATCGCAAGCGAAAACGAGAAACTCGGAATTGTATTGACCGATAAAGAATTGCAAGACATGGAAACAGGTCCTTTCGCAGATCCGATGGTGAAACAAAATTTTACAGATCCTAATACTGGCATTTTTGATCCTAGTAAAGTAAGTGAGTTTTTAGCTTCGTTGAGTCAAGGAAAAGGCGAAGAGCAGGTTACTAAGCGTTCGCAATGGAGAGACTTTGAAGAAGCCATAGTAAAATCGAGATTGAGTACAAAATATACTGATTTGATTTCGAAAGGTGTTTATATCCCGACGTTCATGTTGAAAAATACATTAAAAGAAAAGTCAACAACAGCCGCTATTAGTTTTGCGCAATTGCCTTATACGATGATTAATGACAGCACGGTGAAAATTTCGGATGAAGAAATTAAAGACTTCATGAAAAAGAAGGAATCCTTGCTAATTTCTCAGGAAGATATGGCAAAGGCAGAGTACGTTGTATTTGATATTGTACCAACAGCAGCAGATACCGCGCTTAGTTTGGGTGTATTAAATACAATTAAAGGTGCATTTGATTCAACAACGAATAATGAAGAATTTGTTGCAAAGTATTCAGAAGAATCATTGAAAGATATTTATTTATCAGAAGATAAATTGAAAACACCCAATGCAGCAGAAATCGTAGGAAGTGCAGTAGGTGCTGTAGTTGGACCATATTATACAGATGGTGCTTATAAATTGGCAAAAGTATTAGACAAGAAATCTATACCTGATAGTGTAAAGGCATCGCAAATTGCTATAGGTATTGGTCAACAGCGAACAGAGGAAGCGGCTAAAGTAATTATAGATAGTATTGAAGCGGCAGTGAGAGCCGGTGCAAGTTTCGAACAATTAGCAGCGACCCGCTCCGATGATCAAGCCTCAGGAAAAAAAGGCGGTGATATCGGTTTTTTTACACAAGATAAAATGGAAGCAGGTGAATTTTATGATGTACTTTTCAAAGGAAAAACCGGCGATTTGAAAGTTGTGAAATTGCAAAACGGATTTTTCCTTATTAAAGTAACAGAACAACGTAGTTTTAAACCGGCAGTAAAATTGGCGGTTGTGAGCAAAGCCTTACAAGCAAGCGAAGCTACGATACAAGCGGTTTATGCCAAAGCAACAGAATTTGCAGGTAAAGCAAAAGATGCTAAATCATTTACCGAAACCGCAAAAGCCATGAACAAAGAAAAGCGTGTAGCGATGAACATGACTAGAGTGCAACAAAATATACAAGGCTTAGGAAGAGCAAGAGAATTATCTCGATGGGTTTTTGATTCTAAAATAGGAGCTGTTTCAGGTGTGATGAATTTGACGGATAAATGTGTCATCGCTAATCTTATTTCACGACAAGAGAAAGGTTCTATGCCAGATATTGAAACAATGCGCCCACAACTCGAAAATATGTTGAAGAGAGAAAAGAAAGGAAAGATGCTAATAGAAAAGGCAAAAGGTAAGTCTTCTTTACAGGATATCGCAGCATTAGGTGGTACAGAAGTAAAAAATGCAGACACCGTTTTATTGGCCGGTGGAGGTAATGATGTGATTGGTTACGAACCGAGAGTGATAGGCGCTTCGTTCAATAAAAGCTTAATGAATAAAATGTCTCCGGGTATACCGGGTGAGCAAGGTGTTTTCTTTATCACCGTAAAGGCTATCAACGAACCACCTGCACCAGATGCAGCAAACCCAATGCTAAATATGCAACGGATGCAAATGGAACAACAAATGGCACAGCAAATGCAAAGTGCTATACCGCAAGTATTGAAAAAGAAAGCGACCATCATGGATAATAGAGGATTATTCTTCTAATAGTTAAGACAAAAGAAATTAAAAAACGCCGGAATTATCCGGCGTTTTTTTATGGGTGTAATGCTGTGCCTAATCTGCACCGCGCCCAACAAAATGATACTACAAATTGAGTATGCATATTGAGGTCGCAATAAAGTAGGTTTGTAAAAATTTATATTATGAAAAAAGGATTCCTTATACTAGTCTTGTTTATCTATATCAAGGGAATAAGCCAAACACTGGAAGAGGTAAACTTTTCACCAACGACAACAACACTTTGGAATACATATACCACAGGAATAAACACCAAAGGATTTATTTGCGGGTATTACGAAAATGCCTCAGGAAATAAGAAGGGATTTGTTGTGAACCCAAAAGGAAAAGCAATTGTGATTGATAGCCCGCTATATACACATATGAGCGTTGAGGGGATTAATGACAGTTGCACAATACTTATTAATGCAACGGATGCATCCGGTAATATTACCATACTGAATGGATATTATGATACAATAAATGCAAAATATGTGATAGCTCTTGTTGCTGGAAATGGACAACCCAATGTGGCAAAGCCAACGGCCATTTCCAGCAACAAGAGCTATCACATATTTTGCATTTATTGTATCATAATATCCATTCAGTATGGTAATATTACCGGATGCATCCGTTGCATTAATAAGTATTGTGCAACTGT
>JANNYV010000046.1:0-3268 GCA_031410275.1 Bacteroidota bacterium | reverse complement strand
CACCGCAACGATTGTCGATACAAAAAAGCAACAACATAGTTGATAAATGAATAGACTCCTTATTAAGTTCGGCAATTGCAAATAAAAAAACAGGAAGTAACAATATTGAAAAAGGAAAACGGAGATGTTGGATAATGGAACGAAGCATGATGTTTGAGAACTGTTAGCGAGTTAATGAGTTAGGGAGTTAGGGAGTTAGTGAGTTAGGGGGTTATAGAGTTAATGAGTTAGTACTATTCCCTTTTACCTTAATAAAAAAGCCATCTTGACTTTTACATCAGATGGCTTTTTCATAATCTATTTTATTTGATATTATCTTGATTTCTTTTTAGAACCATAGAACGCATTTCCTGCAGGTCCTTTTAAAGAAGGACTACCTAAACGATCCATACAACAACGGAAACCTATGGTTGAACTTGTATGATTAGCCTGCATAAAACGACGTGTACCCGGGCTTAACCAATAAGCTCTGTCATTCCAACTTCCACCTTTATAAACATGTGCATTATCATTGATTAATGTTGTTCTCCCGTATTCATATGTAGCACCACTTGTAGAGTCCCCATCTTCATAATTAATCACATTCGCACCTCTATAATTTACTAATTTATCTGCTAACTCTTCCTTCGTTACATCTCTGAAAGGGATATGACCTAAACTATCCTTCTCATCTAATGTAAAATCATCCAATGTTTTAGCAGTTTGAAATACATTTCCACGGTACGGATTAAAATCATCAGCATCCATTGGAGTATTTGGGCGATACACATCTAATACCCATTCGCTTACATTACCGGCCATATTATAAAGACCAAATGCATTTGGTTTGTAAGTATAAATTTCAGCCGGACGATCTGCATTATCATTCAAGCCACGCGCAACACCCATTTGGTCACCTGCACCACGTTTGAAGTTTCCTAGTTGCATACCTTGATATGCATTACGTGCACCTTCGCGAGTTGATAAATTATCACCCCAAGGATATACCTGACGGTCTGTAACAACTTCTTCTCCACGACGACGTTTGCTATCAGGTTCAGGATTCATGCCTACATAAGCTAACGCTGCATATTCCCATTCTGCTTCTGTTGGAAGACGATAATCAGCGGTAAGAATTCCATCTTCAAGGCGGATATTTCGCTTATTAATACCGGTTGGATCTAAATCTCTTTTCTTAATACCTGCCTTTCCTTCGTACTGACCAGAGATATATGTTTTAGTGCTAAAATTATCTTCCGAAACCTGGAAAGGATTTTTCTTAAGATAGTTTCGACGGATTAGAATCAATTCATTCACACGATCAGAACGCCATTTGCAATATTGATTTGCCTGATCCCATGTAACACCAACAACCGGATAGTTGTTATAGGCTGCATGACGGAAATAATATTCAACCATCGGCTCATTAAATTGAAGTGCTCTTCTCCAACATTGTGTATCAGGTAATACTTTATTAATCAAGTCCGGAAAATCCGCACCATATACTCTGCTTGTCCAATGTACAAATTCACGATAGTGAATATTAGCAACTTCTGTTTGATCCATAAAGAAGGAAGAAACAGAAACTGTTCTTGGTGTATTATTACTTTCATATGTCAAATCTTCTTCGGTTTGTCCCATTGTAAAACGACCACCTTCAATGAAGGCTAAGCCAGGGCCTACATACTGTCCCTCATAACGAGGAACGTCAAACCCACCATAATTAGGGTCGTTGAAATCCCATCCAGTCTTCGATGAAACTAAATTGCTTGATTTTTTCCCTCCGCAAGAAGATAAGAAAGCCACTACGGCGAGTAGTAATAATCCGTTGAATCCTACTAATCTGTTCATATTAATTATTATCATGTTTTAATGTAAAAGTATAAAAGCAAATGTACTTTCAAATTTTTGTTATACAAAGAAAGTACAAGTATAAAACAATCCTCTGAAAATTACAATATATTTCTTTTAAAATATCAAAATATAGGGTTTTAAATTTATTTAGTAATCATCTCTACTGCCTGTTCAACCATATTCTTAGAACCGATATAAATAGGAACCCGCTGATGCAATTCGGTTGGTTGCATATCCAAAATATTTTCACTGCCCGTTGTTCCTTTTCCACCAGCCATTTCAATGATATGACTCATTGGATTGCATTCGTACAAAAGTCGCAATTTTCCTTTGGGGTTGCTTTTGTCTTCAGGATACATGAAGATACCACCTTTAATTAATGTTCGATGTAAATCTGCCACCATACTTCCTATGTATCTGTGCGAATAAGGCCTGTTCGTTGCTTTATCATCTTCCATACAATAATCGAGATAGGTCTTCAATTTAGTATTCAACTTACAAGTATTCCCCTGATTGATTGAATAAATTTTTCCATCCACAGGACAACGCATGTCTTTATGCGAAAGGCAAAATTCACCTATACTTTGTTCAAGTGTAAAGCCATTGACACCTAAACGGGTTGAATAAACCAACATCGTACTTGAACCGTAAATCACATAACCCGATGCCATAATATTTCTTCCTTTTTGAAGGAAGTCATTCAAATTGCAAGGCTTTCCCAATTCACTCGTCCGTTTGTAAATACAAAAAATTGTACCAATCGATGCATTCACATCAATATTTGAAGAGCCATCTAAGGGATCAAACATCACCACATATTTCGAATTGAGCGAATGCTCATCATCGAATACTATAATATCATCATTTTCTTCAGACGCCACACCTGCACAATCAGCACTATTTCGTAATACAGAAATCAATACTTCATTGGCAAATACATCAAGCTTCATTTGTTCTTCACCCTGCACGTTCACTGCACCGTGTGCGCCAAGAATTTCTGTTAGCCCTGCTTTGTTTACTTGTTTATTAATCAATTTGCATGCCAATCCAATATCTCTCAAGAGGGTTGAAAGTTCACCGGTTGCGTTTTTGAATTGTCGTGTTTGAAAGAATGTAAATTCATCCAGCGTCATTAAATGTCTGTTCGGATTCATGTTGCGAAAGTAAATAGAAAAATTTAATAATTGTAGTCATCTGACATTAGGCGTATGTCGCAACGCATAACTCCTTAGACAACGTTGAATCATCTTTCTACTATTTACTCTCTCCTATTTACTGATGAAAAGCACAGCCTTTAGTGCGCTCAGACTTTTTTTTAATCGGGGCCGGCATGAATATGATTGAAAGAAATAAATGCTATGTATTCAGGTTTCAGGCAGATAATATTTGCACTCACCGCTGCAGCGATTACCTTTGAGATTGCTATGCTGATTGG
>JANNYV010000045.1:0-3608 GCA_031410275.1 Bacteroidota bacterium | reverse complement strand
TTTGCGGATGAAGAAAAATTGCGTGAAAAAATTTCTGATTTGTATGGTACCTTTTGTAGTATGGAAGCAAAACCGAATTCGACACAGCTTCAAGCCATTGAATCGTTAGAAGCTGAGTTTAGACAGCAAGAAATAAATTTGGATAAAGTACGGAAAAAATATGCAGGTGCCCTTGTGTATTAAATTGGATTGATAAATAGATAAGAGTTTTTTTGGATTTTGAATTATACCGAAATTCCCATTTAAACGACCAACTATATTTAAAAAGTGACCACTTACTCATTGGTCACTTTTTTCGTTTTTATGGCAGTTAGGTTTGTAAAAAAATAAACTCTATGAATAAACAACACTTCTTCAAAATTATTTTACTGACTTGTCTACTCGGCTATTCCTCCACTGTCTTTTCACAGACTACTATCAATGCCGCTAATAACTCGGCTGTGATTAACGGAAATACATTTGAATATTCAATTGGCGAAATGACGTTAGTCAGTACCGAAAGAAATAATAACCTGATTATTACCCAAGGTTATTTACAGCCACAACAATTATCTTCTCATCAAGATAATTCATCTCATTCAACACTGAGTGATTTGACCGATAAAATTAAAGTGTATCCCAATCCTACTGAGAACATTTTATTTATTGAATCAAGTGAAGCTTTAGCCGGGACTATCACCTATCAATTGCTAGATGCAAGCGGCAAAATAATATTACGCAAAAATGAAAATCAAGTGGCAGGAAATAACAAATATTCTCTCGACTTATCATCACTTGCAGCAGGCTCTTACTTTTTATTGCTTCATAAGGCAAACACAGAATCAACAGTGAATGATTTGTCGTTTAAAATTGTAAAGGTGAATTAGTAGGCGTAAGTCGAAAGGCGTAACTCACTAACCCACTAACTCCATAACCCATTAACTCCATAACTCGTAACTCTCTAACATTAAAATAAAAAACATGAAACAAATAATGAAACAAGTTCTACTCTTTATTGCGTTCTTCCTTATCACAGGAATCGCTATGGCACAAGTGCCACAAAAATTTAATTATCAAGGAATCGCTCGCGATGCGAAAGGCAGCCCAATGTCCAATCAGAAATTGGCATTGAAACTAACCGTACTTCCAACGGCCGATGCAACGGTTGCAGAGTACGAAGAAACACAATTAGTTACTACCAACGAATTTGGTTTGTACGCATTGCAAATCGGAAACGGAACTGCTATCACAGGTGAAATGAAAACTGTGAAATGGGAAACAGGGAATAAATATATTAAAGTAGCTATCGATCCAAATGGTGGTTCAAATTATGTGGATGCAGGAACAACACAATTACTTTCTGTCCCATACGCATTGTACGCAGATAAAGCAGGATTAGCAAAAGAAACTGCAAGTTCATCTCACGGAGGTGTGCGAACAGGTGCGGTTTCATCAAATGCAGCCCATGTTGCAGGTGATGCAAATTACATGACAAAATTTACAGCCTTAAATACAATCGGTAAATCACAGGTATATGATAATGGAACTTATCTTGGTTTAGGTACTACATCACCATTAGCAAGAATACATATTTCTGATGCGGCCGCAACACCAACTGAAGTTCGTATTCAGCATACAAGCTTAACAGCCGGTTCATCTCGTCTGTCATTTTTCAATGATGCAAACACAGGATTTACAGCCACAGCGAATTATGCAGTATTGAATAAATATGCGGCAGGTGTAGCCGGTGCCGTATCAGCAGGTTACCCGCTTTCAAAATTATTTGGGTTCAATAACTCACAAGGAAGCTTATTATTTTCAAGTGGAGGAAATATCGGATTTGGTTATTACAATCAGCCAACATCAACGGTTACAGTGCGATTACATATCGACAGCACTACAGGAAATGTAGGTGTTGGTACGGTGACTCCGGGTGCTAAACTTGAAGTTGCAGGACAAGTGAAAATTACAGGAGGTGCACCAGCAGTTGGAAGTGTATTAACTTCTGATGCTGCCGGATTGGGAACATGGACTGCACCTAGTATCACTAGTGCAGGTGGCACAGTAAACTCTATTCCGAAATATACTCCGAACGGAAGTACCTTAGGAAATTCACAAATAACAGATGACGGTACATACATTAGAATGGCAAGTGGTAGCACAGGGTCTACATTAAATTTGGGACCGAATGCAACGGTTACATCTCCTTCATTAAGTTATACAACGGGGGCGGATGTATTTAATATCTCGGAAAATACGAATGGACAGTTACAATTCAGAGCAAATAACTCTGCACCGGGTACCACTGAAAATGCAATGACGATAGATGACGATTCATATAATGTGGGAATTGGTACTGCGAATGTAAATCCGCAGCATCCTTTAAGTGTTGGTGAATCTACAACAGATGGTCAGGGTGTAACCATTCGTGGTTATAGCAACTCTCCATTAAATTGGAAAGGTGGTGCAGCATTTGGTTACTCAACTTCTTCAGTAATTATGGGTGAATTAAACGGTGTCGCTTCTATTGGTGGTCATGACGGCACGTTAGCAAACTGGGCCAATTTGGCAATCAATCCGGGTGGTGGAAGTGTAGGTATTGGAACATCAACGCCTATTTCAAGATTTAATATTGACAATCCGAACGGCAATGGTGCTGACAATGGAACGGCCACTATATTTAATAATGGAGGCGCCGGTTATGGTGCAGCAATCAGTGCTGTTTCAAACAATGGAGGAACACCAAGTGGTACGGGCGAATATTCAAAAGCCTTAATTGCAGGGTATCAAATAACTCCAATTTCGGCAACAACTGAAAATGTTGGTGTATGGGGCAATGCAAGTGGTACAGGTGCCGGCGGATGGGGAGGTATATTCTCATCTGGTGCAAGCATGAGTACTTCTACTAAATATGCAGCTTTAGGTGGTGATGCGAGCAGACCATTAGGAATTTTTATGGGTGGAAATATAGGAATTGGAACCACAACACCAATGACTGCATTACATGTTGTTTCAACAGGAGATACTGCAATTATAGGTGCTGCAAATAGCGGTTCAGTTCATCAAGTTGGCGTATATGGTTACTATCCGAATTTTGGATATGGAGCCGGTGTTGTTGGGGTAGGACTTGGAGGTGCAGGAACAATTCCTTCAACAAGAGATATTGGTGTGTACGGCGCAAGTGGTGATATTGCTATATGGTCACAAGGTAAATTAAAAGTGGTGGATGGTACACAAGCAAATGGAAAAACATTGACTTCTGATGCAACAGGTACAGCCACATGGTCTGGTGCCATTGCGTTTAAAGCATCTTCTTCTGCTGGAGGTTCATTAGGGCTCAGTACTTCTATTGATAAGATTTATACATCAGAAATATATGATGATGGAAGCGGGTACGACCCGGCTACAGGAATTTTTACTGCACCTGTTTCAGGAATTTATCATTTCGATGCTTCAGATGAGATCGCTTCAGTACCTAGTAATACTGGTTGGGTTAGTCTTTATTTTAAAGTGAATGGTTCAGCACTTGTTAGTGGAGGTTACTCAGAATATTCAGGAAGCACTGCTAGTTATGTAACTGTTCATCATTCAACTGATTTGAAATTAGCAGCCGGAGATCAAGTAAAAGT
>JANNYV010000044.1:0-4535 GCA_031410275.1 Bacteroidota bacterium | reverse complement strand
GACCCAACCCTTCTTACCGGTGCAAACAAAGGTGCAAATTTGAGCAAGATGTTGAATGATGCTACCAAGCCATTATTTTTGCGACCTATACAAGCCAAGTATCCACCGGGTTCTACATTTAAACCATTAACAGCTTTAGTTGCATTAGAGGAAGGTGTTATAACTCCTGACTTTGGGTATCCTTGTAGAGGTGGGTATTATGCATGTGGCCGGCGGATCGGTTGTACAGAAGCTTGGGCCGGGCATGCACGGAATTTAGCCTTCGCAATTGCCTATTCATGTAACGCATATTTCTGTCATGTATTTCGTCTTACTGTAGATTCGAAAAAATTCGATAATGTGCATATTGGTTTACAACGGTGGCATCAGTATATGAGTGATTTTGGATTAGGTCATCCGATTGGGATTGATATCCCGCACGAGAACAGTGGTAATATTCCTGACTCAACTTACTTCAATAAAATATATGGTGGCAATTGGAATTCTTGCAACATGGCCATTCTTGGAATGGGACAAGGTGAGGTAGAGGAAACGCCTTTGCAAATGGCGAATGCCATGTGTATCATTGCAAATCGGGGGTCCTATTTTATTCCGCATTTTGTCAAATCAATTGATGGTGATTCAAACCATGTGTTACTTAAGAAATATAAAGTTCCAAAAGTAGTGGCACATATTGCTGACTCATCGTTTGAATATGTGATAGCAGGTATGCAAGCGGTAATTGATCAAGGAACTGGAAGAATTGCGCATATGGATGATGTGGTAGTATGTGGTAAAACAGGGACTGCGCAAAATGAACGACTCATTAATGGCAAAATTATAAAGCTGCAGAACCACTCCTTGTTTGTGGCATTTGCACCACGCCAAAATCCAAAAATTGCAGTCGCTGTTTGTATTGAGAATGCGGGCTATGGTGCTACTTGGGCCGGACCTATTGCCAGTTTAATGATAGAGCAATATTTAAAAGATACTATTTCCGCAAAGCGGCAATATTTGGTGAAGAAGATGCAAGACGCAAAAATAATTCCAAACTATACCTACATTTTAGATTCATTAGACAAGCAAGCGGCAAGGGAAAAAGAAGCCTTGAAAAATATGTCAAAGGATAGTTTGAAACGAATGAATTTTATAAAGGATAGTATGCAACATAAAAAAGATTCATTGATGGCAATGTATCTTTTCAAAAAAATATATATGAATGATAAACGATAAAAAAATACACATGTTGAGTGCGTATTCCCAACGTTGGATTGAGCCATTTTCAAATTTTCAAATTCTCTCATTTTCAAATTCTCAGTATGAGTTTTAAAGCAACATCCTTATTTGAACGAATAGACTGGCTGATGGTTTTTTTTTATACCGTGCTTGTGCTGATTGGAGTTTTATGTATTTATTCTGTTGAACACAGAAGTACTGATACTAGCTTTTTTATTATTAGTAATAACTATATGAAGCAACTGATCTTTTTTGGCATTTCATTATTTATTGCCCTTATTATTATTTTAATGGACAGTAAATTATTTACATCCATTCCCTTTTTGGGTTATGTGGTCGGGTTGGTATTATTACTATTGGCATTAACTCCATTAGGAAAAGGTGTACGAGGCTCTCATTCATTTTTAAATTTAGGCTTCTTTACATTTCAACCCGGCGAGTTGATGAAACTCTTTACAGCACTTTCTATTGCCAAATTTTTATCGATGCAGAATACAAATTTTTCGACCTTAAAACACCGGCTTATCTGCGCTTCGTTTGCCATTATCCCGGCGCTCATAATTATTATGCAAAATGAAACCGGTTTAGCATTAGTTTACTTTTCTTTTTTTTTGGCGATGTATCGTGAAGGGCTCCCCAATATAGTGTTGGTGATTGGGTTTTCAATTTTGGGATTGACATTGGCAACCTTATTGATTCCTAAAAATATTTTGTTTATTATTCTTTCTGCATTGGCGGTGCTTGTTTTATATTCAGAACGAAGGCAACTCCGCAGGAACAAGGAACTGCTGTTTATTGTTGGTGGCATTTGGTTTGTGGGTGTACTTTTCTCACAAGTGTTGGTACCGGTCGCATTTAAACATGTACTAAAAGGCTATCAGGTACAACGTATTTATACAATGATAGGTCAAGATGTTCCTGAAGAATATACCAAGGAAGGAATTGACAGTAAAAAGCAAAATGCTTCAGAATATAATGTGAAGCAATCAAAAATAGCCATTGCTGCAGGCGGATTTTTTGGAAAAGGATTTTTAAACGGAACCCAAACTCAATATAATTGGGTGCCTGAACAACGTACCGATTTTATTTTTTGTACCATAGGAGAGCAGTTCGGTTTTGTAGGCACCACCTTACTCATTTTGATATATACGTTTATGTTGCTGCGGATTGTACGTATTGCCGAACGGCAACGCTCCCAATTCTCCCGCATCTACGCCTATTGTGTTGCAGGGATTTTATTTTTTCATTTGATAATAAATATCGGTATGACGGTTGGGTTGGCACCGGTTATTGGTATTCCACTACCATTAATCAGTTATGGAGGAACATCATTACTTATCTTTACAACCTTACTATTTATTTTGATCCGCCTAGATGCTGATAGGCAAATGGTGTTGAGATAAGCTTGTTAAAGATGTTAGATGTTAGTTTTAGATGTTAGGAAATACAATCAAATGCTCAACTTATAACTCTCAACTTACAATTCTTAATACTTAATCATCTCTGAAAATTCGCGAACATCTGACAACTAAAATAGAATGGCTACAAAAATAGTTCCCTTATCAGAAGGAGTTTTTACAATTGGGCATGATAAAATTTTCATCCCATTTGATTCATCTATGCACGAGTTAAATGAAAGACCTGTGGGTTCTTTACTTGTAGAGATTCAACCATTTTTGATTCAAACAAAAGAAAAAAATATTTTATTAGACACCGGACTAGGTTTTACTTTACCCTCCGGTGAATTGCAGATTTATGCAAATTTGTTGGCAAACGGAGTAGCACCAAAGGATATAGATATGGTTATTCTTTCTCATTTGCATAAAGACCATGCAGGTGGAATTTGCCACACAAATGAATTAGGCATTAAGGAATTATGTTTCCCAAATGCCACTTATTATGTAGGCAAAAAAGAGTTTGAATTTGGGATTGAAAAAGGATTTCCTTCGTATACAACAGAAAATTTTGATATACTAAAAAATTCGACTCAGGTTGAATGGCTCGATGATAAAGGATTTATTCAATCATTTATTTCATATGAAATGGATGGAGGACATTGTCCATACCATATTTCATATCTGATTGAAGATGAATCCGAAAAATTATTTTTTGGTGGCGATGTTGCTCCACAATTGAAACAGTTGAAGACTAAATATATTGCCAAGTATGATTTTGATGGGCGGCGTTCAATGGAACTTCGTCAAGTATATGCCCAAAAAGGAAAAGAGGAAGGTTGGACCTTCCTCTTTTATCACGATGTAAAAATTCCGTATTCTTTATTGTAAAAATGTAAGCCTTCTGCATTTCTTACGCCTTATTATTTACCTGTTCCCTCTTCGAAAAGGTCTCTCAGTGCCACTTTGAGGTGAAGGTGATGAAGGTGGTGCCTGATTCATACGCGGGCGATTTTGCATGCGCTCATTCGGAGTTTCCTGCATTCGTTCTTGTCTGTTCTCTATTTTATTCATTCGTTGACGAAGAATAATATTAAATTGTTTTTCAGATTGAAATAACTGTGTCAACTGCTGATTGCTAAGAACTTTTAGAAATAGTGCACTATACTTGCGTTTGATATCGATGGCTTTTTGTTCTTGATCGAGTATTTCTTCAGCGGTTCGATTGTCATTCGGCTTTTTGCTTTCCTGAATAACCTTACGCATTTCGTCATCATACTGATTATACAATGGCCAAAATTTTTCTGCAGTTTTGGGGTCAAGATTGAGCTTCTCTGAAAGGTAAGCTACTTTAAGACTTTCTACCCTGCCTCCGTTTTGAGCCATCATAGGCAACGAAAGAATTTGAAGGAATAGAAAAGTTGTTAATAGAAATTGTTTGTACATGGCTTTTTATTTTTTATGCTAAAATGTGTAATTTAATAATTCTTCATCACTGACGCCTTTGAGTGTATTGTCAAGGACTTCCTTTTCTAGTTTTTGAAAATCTATTTTAGATTCATCAATACTTTCTAATGCAAAGCTGCTCTCTATTTCTGTTTGATGATGAAGGAAATATTGATTAATTTCTTCATCAGATAATGCCGCTAATTGATGTTCTACAGAAATACTTGCTGATGGAGTAACAGAGCTAAACATCAATCCTTTAAATGCAATGCCCATAAAAAGAAGTAAGGTTGCGGCCAATGATAAACGGCCAAGTATTTTACGGGAGAAGGTTAAAGGAGATAGAGATTTTTCTGTTGCATTTATTTTCGATAAAATTTGATTGGGCAATTCATCAGCAAGATTTTCTAGAGAACCTTCCCAAGTCAATGCCTTATGAAGCCCCTCCGCATTATTTTTCTGAATTGCCCAATCAAATTT
>JANNYV010000043.1:0-1526 GCA_031410275.1 Bacteroidota bacterium | reverse complement strand
TGAAAACTCACGCCATTGTCAGAAAAGTTACTATTTAAATTATAATAATAGTTTGGTAAGTTGCGACTATATGCCTTCAATCGCCACGAACCATCTTGGTTCAGCATCCATTCAACTTCACCGCCATAAAAATAATTGCTTGCTGTTTGGTCTTGGTTTTGCAGAATCGTATTATTCACACTCACCTTAATATTATTGCCAAATTTATAAGAAAAATTGACTTGCATATTATTCAATAAATTCTGACGCACATTACTCAGATTGCCCAATTGCACTCCAACTTCGAGATTAGGGTCAATTTTTGACGCAATATTACCCAATTGATTAGTCAAAATTCCGCTTACATTATCAAGTAATAATTGCGAATCAAGGGCATCTTTGAAACTATTATCATTAAAAAGGCGATTGAGTGCCGTGATTCCCACAAAATTATTATTCAACAATTGCTCGTCATCATGCAAACGTTGTTCAAAAGCAATCACTTGTGGTTGAAGATTAAGTGGAATTTGACGTTGATTAAACTTAATATCAAATTTAGTAGTTGGCTTCATCAATTTGTCTGTAAGCATGATGTAGGCAACTACTGGATAACGACTTTTTAGTTCCGACGCATTTGAGCCTGAGGCAATACCATCTAATAATACATTGGCTGTATAATTGGCATTGATATTAATGTCGGCATCATAAGGGTCGCCCGACCACAGGATTCTACTTCCTTCGGCAATATCAAACTTTCTTAATTTAGAGATATTCTGTAAGCTAAAATCATATTTTCCACTCTTGATTGTATAAGGTCCCGACATCGTGAAACCGCCACGTGTGTCATACTCAATACTGATATTTCCGTTGCCAACAGCGTTGAGTTGGTCTTGGTTGTTTCGGTCAAAAATTACTATACATTCGGCATCAGGTGTGATGGTAAAATTGAATGACATTTTTAATCCGCCCGAGTCGGCTCCCGAATTACTTTGTGCCGTGCTGTCTTTCTTAGTAGGTTTATTAGTTGATTGATTATCAGTTTCTTGTGTTTTCTTGGTAACAAAAGTAATGCCTTGTTCTTCGGTTCTTACAGTTGTTTCACCATCCAATGGAATGGTAATTTTAGTGCCTTTTTTACTCGTTAAATTAGCCGAAATATTCACATTATTAAAATCACCAGTAATGTGCAAATCGCCTGTTGTGATACCTACGCCATAAAAACTTTCATTGTCTCTAATGCCCGTATTCATGATTTTAAAGCCATCACGCCCTTTCATATAGGCATGAATACCCAACATGAAATTTCCACCACCACCATTAAAAATACCACCTTCCAACTCAGCAACATTTCCATTGATATACGCATCTCTTACTTTAAAACCCTTTTCAGCAACGAATCCTTCTTCATTGAAATTTATTTTATCTTCAAAAAACAAATAAGAATTCAAGGCATTTAATCGCAAGACTCCTTTCTCAAAATTAACACCACCACGGATAATTGGGTCTTTGGCGGTACCTCGCACGGTGAGTGTTCCACTGGCATATCC
>JANNYV010000042.1:0-7750 GCA_031410275.1 Bacteroidota bacterium | reverse complement strand
ATAGCCAATATGAAACAAAGGATTTTAGCAATGCACTCTTGAACATGGATAAGTTTTTTGCCAAAATAGAATCGAAGAAAATTATTCCAAATGATTATATTTATTATGGTAAAATATTGCTCACTGATTCAACAAAAGCAGCCGGTGCGAGTACCTATTTTGATAAAGGAGTGGCGATTGATACATCGAAAGATAAAGCTCCGCTGTATAAGCAATTGGCAGTGATATTGAAAGACTCCCAAAAATATGGATCCTCAGCGATATATTATCAGAAGTTATTGGGTACAAACTCTCCAACTATACAGGCTCTTGATTATTGGTGGTGTGGAGCTGTTTATTATTATAATAAAGAGTATACAAATGCCGATAGTCTTTTTAAAACCATGGGTGAAAAATACCCTGATGAGCCTTCAAGTTTTTATATGAGGGCTAAAATGACAGCAGAAACAAAGGATAAAGAATATAAAAATGGTGCAGCATCTGAGTATTATACAAAGTGGCTAACGATGGTGAAATTTGAAGACCCGGATAAAAAGAAAAACCTCATTAAAGCATACACTTATCTAGCTTGGGTTGCTTATAATGCAAGTAAAAAGGAAGATACCGCACTTTTTGTTTCTAAACTCAAAGCCTTAGATCCTAATGATGCGAATGCCAAGCAACTAACAACTGTATTGGACGCCTGGAAGTAGAATTGATGGGACATATTTGCGTTCGTTTTCTATTCGTCCGCCTTTTCCACATTTTATTCCTTTTTGCTTTTCGAGGTTAAAAAACGAAAATCTTTTTTTACATTTGCGCAAATTTAAAAAAGTAAGATATGTCAGGTCAGTTAAAGGAAGTTCGATTACGGATTAAATCGGTTGGTACAACACAACAAATTACCAAAGCCATGAAAATGGTCAGTGCGGCTAAATTGCGCAGAGCGCAGGATGCGATTACACAAATGCGGCCCTATGCAGAGAAATTACAAGAGATGCTTAGTAATATCATTGCAAGCGTTGAAGGGAATGCTGGCGGCGGATTGAATACAGAGCGATCGATTGAGAAAGTGTTATTTATTGTGATTACAAGTGATAGAGGACTATGTGGTGGATTTAATGCAAATTCTATCAAATTGACCAAGACTATTATCAAAGAAAAATATCAAGCGCAATATGCAAAAGGGAATGTCACCATTTTGCCATTAGGAAAGAAAGGATGGGAGAGTTTTGTAAAAGGGGGATTCCCGGTGATAGAGAATTATTGGTCAATTTTCAGTGATTTGACTTTCGATCATGTAAAGGTTGCTGCGGAGCATGTGCGTAATGCATTTATCAACAAAGAATTTGATAGAGTTGAACTTGTATACAGTAAATTTAAAAATGCAGCTACGCAAGAATTTGTCTGTGAGCAACATTTACCAATACCTAAATCGAAAGGGAATGGTTCTTCAAATTTGGATTTTATTTTCGAACCATCGAAGGAAGTGTTGATACAAGAATTGATGCCAAAAATTTTAAACACTCAACTTTTCAAAGGTTTATTAGATAGTAATGCGTCTGAACACGGGGCCCGTATGACCGCAATGGACAAGGCTACAGAGAACGCTGAAGAGATGTTGAAGACATTGCGTATATCATACAACCGAGCCCGTCAAGCAGCCATTACGACTGAGTTGACAGAAATCGTAAGTGGTGCAGCAGCATTGCAAGGATAAATTTTACTCAGTAGCATTTTTTTTTATTTTAATATACTAAAGTTGGGCATAGAATATGGCCCCTTCTTTGTTTATACTACAAAGGATAAAATTTAGTTCAATATATTTTATCGCCGTTTGTAAACATTCATTTCAATTATCCCGTGGAAATGACACTCCAAAAAGATTGAGTAATATCTTTATCAATAAAATTATTGAATGATTATTCATAGATTGAAATCCATAGCAATGCTTTAAAATTTATGGGATTGGCGTCGGTAATGTCTATGGCATTTGGAGCCTACGGATAAGGGAAGCAAAGAAACAAGTTAATGCCGTTTGAACATCTTGGATAAACTCAAACCGCATACTTCAAATGACCTTAATCCATCTTTGTCCGATGCATTCTATGTAACAGAAGAGGCTTTTGAGAAACCATATCTTTCAAAAAAAGAATATGATAACCTTATAAACAAATCAGTTGTTTTTATTAAAGCCTGGGTAAAATAAAATGGCATTAATTCGAAGGATAAGGAGGCGCTAAATTTAGCCATTCAAAAATTCCTGTTTGAAAAACTCAGAATTGCATCAACAACTAAGTCAACTGATGGTAAGGTAAAATACAATACCTCCACTCATCTTCCATTCTTTTATGATTACGATGATTATCAAAGCGAGCAAGATTATAGAAATTCATTAATATCAAAATTTCTTGCAACTGACCTATTACATTTGTCACATCAGTATAATATCTGATTTCTACATCTCCTATCACCAATCCGCTCCAATCTTCCCATAAATCAATAAAGTTGTTGTATCATTTTGAACATTGAATGGATCGTGTACAACAAAGTAGCCTTTAAAATTTTGTGTAAAATCATCAAAGCTTATCGTGGAGAAATCCTTCACGGTCACTCCATTTCCATCTTCTAAATCACCAAAATCTATCACCGGATTTCCACTATACTTAAAAGGCTGTGTGGTGTCTTGTTCATGAATATGAAGCTTATAAGATAGTGAATCGAGCGTACCCGAAAGGCTTACCTGAAAGGATACATAACCATCTTTTTCAATCATATAAACTGAAGCACTGACATTATTTTTTGTATGCCCGCCGGCATAGGAATCGTTTATCGGATAGGAATAATAATGGGTTCGTTCAATTTTTTTCTTTCCGCATGAAAGCGAAACAAGCAGGAAGGGAAGAAAAAATAGGAAGGATAAATTTCGCACAGTTTACTTGCTTAATAATTGTTCAACTAATTCTGTACTTACTCCTGTAAATGAGAAGCCTCCATCGTGAAATAAATTTTGCATCGTTACTTTTCTTGTGAGGTCGCTAAATAAAGTAACACAATAATTGGCACATTCTTCGGCATCAGCATTTCCTAAAGGAGAAAGCTTTTCGGCATATTCATAAAAGGCATCAAACCCCGAAACACCACTTCCTGCTGTAGTTTTAGTAGGTGATTGAGAGACAGTATTCACTCGTACTTTCTTTTTAAATCCATATTGAAATCCAAAACTTCTGGCAATACTTTCAAGCAATGCCTTTGCATCTGCCATATCGTTGTATCCAGGAAATGTTCGTTGAGCAGCAATATAGGATAGTCCGATAACAGAAGCCCATTCATTCATTGCATCTAATTTCATCGCTGTTTGCATCACTTTATGAAATGACAAAGCAGAAATATCTAATGTCTTTATAAAATTATCATAGTTGGTATCTGTATACGGAATGTTTTTACGAACATTCGGACTCATGCCTATTGAATGAAGGACAAAATCTATTTTGCCACCCAAAATGTCTATACTTTTAGAAAATACATTCTCCAAATCTTCTAACGATGTCGCATCTGCACCAATAACAACAGCATTACCGCAAGCTGACGCGAGTTCATTTATTTTCCCCATACGTAATGCAATCGGTGCATTGCTAAGAGTAAAGGTGGCGCCTTCTTCAAAACACTTTAAAGCGACTTGCCAAGCCATTGAACGTTCGTCTAATGCACCGAATATAATTCCTCTTTTTCCTTTTAATAAGTTGTACCCCATAGAATGTAAATTGAAAATTTTAATGGGGTAAAAATAATGTAATAGTTTGGTTTTTTTATCCGAGAAAGAAATAATAATTAGGATTACTCATTTAGGAATTTTGGAATGAAGTCGAGATACCTTCGCTCTTTGCTATTCGCCATTCACTTATCGCTATTCACTTATCGCTCTTCGCTTCTCTCTGCACTCGTATTTTATCCTCCCCTTAACAATCAAACAATTACTTTTGACCAAATAAATTTTATGGAAGGAGCCATCGGACTTTTTATCCTTATTTTGATAGGTATCTTATTAATTCCTATTTTCATAACCAGCAGTACCAACAGTAAAATAAATGAATTAAAAAGTGATGTTAGTCAGATAAAAAATTACCTGAAACAATTGCAACTCGAACACAAAAAAACTGAAGAGCAATCGTTCACATCTGAAAAGCCCGCAGCATCTGTTGTTCATGAACCTGAACCATTGAAGCGTCCAATTATTTATGAAGCGGGCCCGGTCTTTGAAGTGATTCAACAAACTCCAATGCAACAAACGGAAGAAGAAGAGACTGAAGATATTATAGAAGAAATGGCCGTTCCTGAAATTATTCCTGTCGTCATAGCTGCACAAGAGCAACACGAAGAAATTCCGATGTATGAAAGCGTTCAACTGGAAGCACCGGTAGAAAAAATAAAACCAGCTGAACAAGTCTATTTCAAGAACCTAAGCTCAACCGGAAGCAAAACAAATTTCGAACAATTTATTGGAGAAAAATTAATCAGTATAGTCGGCATCGCCATTTTAGTATTAGGAATTTTCTTCACAGTGAAATGGGCGATCGATAAAGAACTGATCAATGATGCTGGCAAAGTGCTGATTGGTTTATTGTCGGGTACTATTCTCATCGCAACAGCTCATCGCTTGTCAAAAAATTATCGAGCTTTCAGTTCTATTCTGGCGGGTGGCGGTATTGCGGTATTGTATTTTTCAATTTATGAAGCGTATCAGTCGTATCATTTATTCTCGCAAATAGCTGCCTTTGCAATCATGATTTTAATTACGATTTTGTCGTTAATATTATCTGTGTTCTATGATAAAAAAGAATTAGCTATCATTGCATTGGTCGGAGGATTTTGCACACCGTTTTTTGTCAGCAATAGCTCAGGAAATTATCAGGTATTATTTACCTATATGCTCATCCTCAATATCGGTATGTTTTGTTTAGCCTATTTTAAAAAATGGAACCTCATTAATATCATTAGCTATGGCTTTACCATCCTCATCTTTGGTGCTTGGTTGGCCAATAGTTATGATATTACGAAGGGGCATAATGCAGGAGGCTTTTTGTTTGCAACATTTTTTTATGTGGTCTTCTTTGGTATGAATATTATTTATACTCTTCGATATAAAACAAAATTTGCAGCCTTAGAAATTGGCTTGTTGCTGAGTAATTCGGGAATGTATCTTGGGGTTGGTTTATTTTTCTTAAGCAGTATTCATGAAGCCGCCTATCAGGGTGTATTTACCATTAGTTTGTCCATTTTTAATTTTATTTTTGCCTACCTATTTTATAAAAAAAATACGGTCGACAAAAATTTAATTTACCTTCTTATTGGTTTGGTGTTGACTTATTTGAGCCTTACAGGACCCATCCAATTAGAGGGTAATTATATCACACTTTTTTGGACATGCGAAATGATTATTCTCTATTGGTTGGGTTTAAAATCGGGTATTTCTATTATTAAAAATTCGAGTGTCGTTATTTTACTATTGACGCTCATCAGCTTGTCAATGGATTGGCAAAATAATTATCTTTCAGTGACGGTCAATAAATATCCTTTCTTTTTCAACAAAGCCTTTATCACAGGAGCCATTGTCATCGCCTCATTATTCTTAAAAAGGAAATTGATTAAGTCTGATACGGATGAACATTTGCTTTGGAGAATTCTTCCAACAACATTCTATAGGTACGCAACAGAAATCATCCTTGCCATTCTTATTTACATGGTTGGCTTTTTAGAGTTGCAATATCAAACCGATCACACTTGGCGTATTCCGGAATTTAGTGCCGTCATTCTTTGGTTGTATCAATATATCTTTATGGCGGGTTTGCTTTTGTATTCATTTAAGAAAAAGCCTCTCAGCTTGCAACGTGTTGTGGTTATTGTTTCATTATTTTTAACCCTGCTCTACATGGCAGCCAATGTTTGTATTGCGCAATTAAGAAATCTGCATCTGACGCAATCATCTGTAGGATTGTTGTATGTATGGCATTATTTAATTCCGTTATTTGCCCTATTCAATATTGCATTAATAACAAACTTTGTCAATAAAAATTACAGTGTCAAATCAAGTACGTTTAAATATACAGCTTGGTTGCTCACCACAGCATTTGTCTATATTGTAAGTTGCGAAGTCATTCATATTTGGGTCGTTTGTTTGCATGAACCGGGCTTCTCATTATGGGATTCAAAAGCAAAAGCCATCAAAATTGCATTGCCTATTTTGTGGAGCGTTTGTTCACTTGCACTCATGCTCATTGGTATGCGACGAAAAATAAAAACCTTGCGTATTATCTCACTGAGTTTATTTACACTCACTATTTTAAAATTATTTATCTACGACATTTCAAATGTGAGTCAAGGCGGTAAAATCGCAGCCTTCATTATTCTCGGTGTCATCTTGTTGCTGGTTTCGTTTATGTATCAAAAAATAAAGGGCTTGTTTATTGAAGAGGAAAATAATCATACACAAAATAATAGTCAATCATAATGAAGCAAGCAATAACAACTATTTTTACATTCTTCTTGGGCGTGCGCCGAGGCGTCGCCGGGCTATCCGCTGCAAGTCCTCGCTCGTGCCTCGCTCCGGGCTTTTCGCTACTATCCCTCACGCACGCTCCTCATGTATATTCGAATCTCAAAAAATATTTCTTCATCCCTCGTTCTTCCGTTTTCTGTCTTCTGTCCTCGCTCCTTACTTTTCGCTTTTCGCTTTTCGCTTTTCGTTCTTGGCTCTTATGCCTTACCTTCCTCTTCACGCTTCACATTTCTCACGCCCAAAACTTCACCTACAAAGCAAAAGTAGATGCGGTTTCCACAACGGGATTTTACAAGATACAACTCACACCGGCGTTCCTGGCAAGAGCCGGAGCATCGTTAAATGATCTCAGAATTTTTGATAATGATGGAAAAGAAACACCTTACTTATTGAAAGAAGATGCGACCTCTCAATCAGAAAATAAGTTTCATGCATATGAAATTCTAAGCACCCAAAACGAAGGAAATTGGCAAGGTATTGTTGTCAGAAATGAAACTAAAAATCTCATTGATAAATTAATTTTCGAAATGAAAAATGCTGAGGCCGAACGATCAGTTCGTATCAGCGGTAGCAATGATAATGTAAAATGGTTTGTGGTCAGAGATAGTTTCAATTTTGCGGCTTATGGCGATGAGTCAATTTCAACGCAATATAAAATCATTACATTCCCAAGTGTCGATTATGAGTATTATAAAATTGAAATCAAAAATAAAGGCAATAGCCCGCTCAATATGTTAAAAGTCGGATACGATAATGTCTCATATCAAACACCGGCGTATCAGTTAATTGACGGCATATCATACACCAGAAAAGACAGCGATAAAAAAACATATCTATATATTACTTGCACACCGGCGAATAAAATTCATAAGTTGCAATTCAATGTGAATTCACCTGAACTCTTTCACAGGCAAGCACTTATCAGTCAACAAGCGCAAGATGCCGTTGAAGGTTCACCATACAATAAAAGAGACCGGCACGGAATAGAAAAATATAATTATGAATTTTATTCGCCGGTGTGCAAGTAATATATAAGTATGTTTTTTTATCGCTATCTTTTCGAGTATATGTCACTCCGTCAATTAGCTGATAAGCCGGTGTTTGAAAAGAGACATTGTCGTACCCTACTTTTAAAATATTGAGCGGGCTATTGCCTTTATTTTTGATTTCAATTTTATAATACTCATAATCGACACTTGGGAATGTAATGATTTT
>JANNYV010000041.1:0-1872 GCA_031410275.1 Bacteroidota bacterium | reverse complement strand
CTCGATAAGTTGTATAATCACCAAGTAGATCACTTTCAGATCTGCAAGATGTTGAAAGTAACAGTTGCTGATAAAAGAACATTTCCATTAGTTATACGTTATAAGCATCTTAAAATTCAAAATGGTGAATCATTTTTTTATCAGCAACTGTTACTTTCAACATCTTGCAGATCTGAAAGTGATCTACTTGGTGATTATACAACTTATCGAGAAAAATACTTAAGTTTGCATCCAAATTTTCAAAATTCACTTCAAAATTCAACTGATATAGTAATAGATGAAAATAGACATTCATTGCAAAATCAGTTTAATACAATTATAACAAATATACTAGAAAACCTTACAGACAATATTACTCCACGAATAGCTGATATTCTTACTAAACAATTGGATGCCTTAAAATTAACTCCATCAACTTCTCCTCAAAATGCAATGCTCAATTTACCAGAAGAACAATACATTATATACAATACAATAGTATCCAATCTTGGACCACTCCAATCCAAAAAGTATCCATTTTTCTTTATCACAGGATCTGGTGGAACTGGGAAATCCTATATAACAAAATTAATTATTGATTGGATAAAATCTCAAAATAAGACTTACCTTTTAACAGCACCAATGCACAAAATATTGGTGAAACTACAATTCACTCTGATCTCAGATTGATACAATCAGGATCAGGCTATCAATCACTGGCTTTTCATGATCTTGCATTTAAAAAAAAATTACAGGCCATCCAAATATTAATCATAGATGAAATATCAATGGTATCTAAACTATTATTTAACTTCATTTCTGACTTATTTGCAAGAATTCACAACTCTGATGTTGCATTTGGAGGTATTAGCGTAATAGTTGCTGGTGACTTGGCACAACTCCCTCCAGTAAGAGGTGACACTATATTTTATTCATCAGTATGGCAATTATTCTATCCTTTATTCCTATATAAATCCCAAAGACAACATGAAGATGCAGAATTTTATCAAATGCTAGAAGAAATTAGATTCGGTACAATATCAGATACTACTTGGGCAAAACTTATGGAAAAGGCAGCAAGTTATGATGATAATCAATCTTCAGATTCACTTTTAACAACAACACATATTGTAGGTCATTGTAAAACTTCAAATCAAATCAACAATACAATTTGCAATATACTTCCAGTTACCAATGGTAAATATTTACTAGCAGAATCTGTGGATTTCTTGGATGGGAATCGTATATCACCTGAACTTACACAAACAGAATTTAAATTAAAAACAAATATGCCAGCCACCATTAGACTCCAGCAAGGAGCACGAGTCATGTATTTAAATAACTCACTAATGAAAAATGGAATATGTAATGGAACTATTGGTGTGATTACAGATATTAACAAACAACTTCCAAGTATTCAAATAGCCTTTTGTATTCATGGTGCCATAGTTCAAAAGTGGGTCACAAGAGAAACAGCCTATTTTTACTCAGGTGGTCTACATGCTTCAAGAACACAGTTTCCATTACAAAACTCATTTTCTTTGACTGTTCACAAAACACAGAGTATCACCTTACCTAACATTGTACTAGATCTTGGACAATTATTCACAGCCGGTCAGGCTTATACTGCAATCAGCAGATGTCCCAAATGGGATAATATTCAAATACTTAATTTAAATAGAAACTCATTTATAGTAGATCCTGATGTAATTATAGAATATACACGCTTAAAACAGATAGCATCAAGACCCCTTCCCATTTCATAAAAATTTAAAACATTCTTATTCAACAAACTACACTATATAAATAAAATACCCATATATACTTATTATTAACATTTAACAATATTCATTACATTAAAAAATATAAGTAAATAAAAAAATTATTATAAAA